>CALEIW010000166.1 GCA_937876055.1 uncultured euryarchaeote | reverse complement strand
TACAAGACGGGTTCAGTCCTGAGTCACTAAGACACCCATATCTTAGGTGGATTAGAATGATAGAAGGTGAACAATTTCCTGAAAGGCCAAGGCGAGAAATTGTTGATGGAGATTTAGATATAATCCTAAATCAGGGAGGAATTACTGGGGAAAGATGGGCTGAGATAATAACAGGGCCTGCTAAGGGTAGAAGTAAAGTTCTCCATCAGACAACGGTGCCAAAGTTAGTTGTTGTAAACAATCGTTTTTGCTTACTTGCAATAAGTCAGGGTAAACCATCAGCCATACCATTAGTAGTTGACCCAAGAGTATGGAGGCTCTTGATGTCCTGGACTTTCTCACCTCCAAATTCTACTGAAGCAAGTCAATTGAACGGTTTATTTTGGAGTTGGAATTCCCCCGATGAAATTTGGACTCCTGATGTTAACCAAAGTAGATCTATACAATTCCTCAAGGACACTGTAGAGTCTCTAGGAGATTGTTCTTCTCTAATTCCTGAAATGTCCAATGAGAAGAATGCGCTCAGAATTAAGGCGCTTAGCGGAATGACCTACTTGATTACACCAACCGCTAGTGCGATGAAATACACTGTTAGAGCAATCCCTCATGAATCGATGATATCGGAAGTTGACGAAAGAGGGCTTACTATCTGTATAGATAGCGAAGCATCGAATTCACTTCCAGCAGGAGATGTAGTTGTAAGTTACCTGTTGTCTTTACGAAATGATACGGTTAGTCAGAATCAAATTTTCACTATTGGCCACCTTCTTGCTTTGTTAGATTTATATCCGAATTGGCAAGAAAGAATTCATGGTAATCCGAATTGGTGGGATGAGTTAGTCAAAAGATACACCCCCGAAGAAGCCCATGAAGAATATCTTGAGGAGGCTCACGAAGAATATCCACATGGAGATGAGGATGCATACTGGGAAGAAGAGGAAGTTTACGAAGAAGTCGACGTATACGAAGAGATTGAACACAATCTTCATCATAATGTTAGACAAATAATTCTCGAACAGATGAACGCGCTTGAAAACGACCAACGAAGGGAACAATTTCGTCGAGCGGTTGAGAATCTATTCGTTAGATTTGGTGGAATGGTGGCCGATTTGGAGGAATCAGAATGAGTTCATGCAAAGGCTGTGGCGTTTCCGAAGAAAGAGATTTTTGTGACCTTTGTGATGTCTTAATTCCGGCTATCGGTGGAACCTCATTACATCTAGTTCCTAAAGACCACGAAATGAATTCCGCCGTATCGAGAATTGGATTAAAGAGAGGACACAAGGGGATATTTTGGTCGGATCTTGATATTAACCTGAGAGACTCAATTGACTGGATAAAATCACCGAGGGAAATACCAGATTCACATTGGATTATTGACCCTCCTGGTCCGTGGTATTTAGACGATGAAATGAAGGAGGAAATAGAAAACGGAAGGGACTTTGATGGTAATTTTTCAGCAAGAAGGAGATTACAGCGGGGCGGCATACTGCCGGATGGTAGCTACCTAACTTGGGCTAATGGACAGTTTCTATTAGATGGAATTCCAATTTCAGTACCATACCTTACACTAGAGAAATTAGTACAACAAGATGGTGCAGAGGAGTTTGATTGGAGAAGTTTTCTCCTTTCATTGAATATAGTAAGCTCAAGGATTGCACCTAACCCGAGACGGGGTCAATTCTTGACGGAGGGGCGGCGTTACGGAAAACAGGTTTCACTACACCCTGTTGTTCATTACATAAAACCAGAATTTATCAATCAAGAATTCGGAAGGGAATTAGCATTCCTCAACAGACATAATCGCGATGTCAATCTCGCTATA
>CALEIW010000165.1 GCA_937876055.1 uncultured euryarchaeote | reverse complement strand
ATTAACGAATGGCACACCTGCGAAGTCGACGGTCCCATCCGAGCATCGAATCCCTGCAGTGAATACATGTTTCTGGATGATACTGCCTGTAATCTGGCGTCCCTGAACCTCCTTCGTTTCCAAAATGAGAATGGAGAACTAGACATTGAGCGATTCCGGCACGCAGTTCGGCTCTGGACTATTGTTCTCGAAATCAGCGTCCTGATGGCTCAATTTCCAAGTCGACAGATTGCAGAGTTATCTTACGAGTTCCGAACTCTTGGCCTCGGCTACGCAAACCTAGGAACATTCCTGATGGTCAATGGAATTCCTTATGACTCAGAGAAGGCCCGAGCAATCTGTGGAGCAATCACCTGTATCATGCACATGAGCGCTTACGCAGCTTCTGCAGAAATGGCATCCGAGTTAGGTCCATTCCCAGGCTATGAAAGAAATAAAGATGGAATGCTGCGTGTTCTGAGAAATCATCGTAGGGCCGCTTACCGTGCCTCAGATCGCGAATACGAAGGGCTGACCATCAAACCAGTGGCTATTGACAGTCAGCATTGTCCCCCTGAGTTGCTGCAAGCAGCACAGGCTGATGCGGACCGAGCTGTAGAACTCGGCGAACAGCATGGATTCCGTAATGCTCAGGTGACAGTCATTGCTCCTACGGGGACCATTGGATTGCTGATGGACTGTGACACTACTGGAATTGAGCCTGACTTTGCGTTGGTCAAGTTCAAGAAGCTCGCTGGTGGGGGATATTTCAAGATCATCAACCAGTCGATCCCACCTGCCCTCGTCAAATTAGGCTATAACGAGCAACAGGTTCAGGACATCGTCAATTACACCAAGGGACGTGGTTCTCTCAGTGGCAGTCCCTGCATCAATCCAGAGGTGCTTCGTCAGAAGGGTTTCACCGAGGAATTGCTACAAATCATCGAAGGACAATTGCCCGCAGCCTTTGACATCCGATTTGTCTTTAACCGTTGGGTACTCGGCGATGATTTCTGCATAAAGACCTTGGGAATCAGTGAGGACCAACTGAATCATCCAGAATTCAGTATTCTTCAGCATCTAGGTTTCCGTGAATCAGAAATCGATGCCGCCAATGACTACGTCTGCGGTACCATGACTGTTGAAGACGCGCCTCACCTGAAGCGCTCCGACTACGATGTATTTGATTGCGCCAATAAGTGCGGCAAG
>CALEIW010000164.1 GCA_937876055.1 uncultured euryarchaeote | reverse complement strand
CGGAAGGCATACAACGGTTGAAGACCGCATTTTTCTCCGGTTGTCTTCAGGGCATCGTACTGGTCTTTGGTACGGCCAGAAAGGTAGATTTTGTCCGTTTTTGACGATTTTACCTCAATCGGCATGCACATATCGCCTCGAAGAGCGAGAATATCTCCAGTTCCTTCAGAACCACTCCCAGGTGCTCTTACGACTAAGAATGGCCTTTGACAGACTTGCATAGCCCGTGCACGCTCAACTTCTGTACATGAGCGGGTAATTGCAACTACACCCTTTCTCTCGCCCGCGAGCACCGAGCGTAATTCCCGCTCGTAGACCCCAGTCATGTGCATAGCGCATTGTCAGGGTTCTTGACGACATCGCTTGAGACAGCCGTGGAGTGTAACGTTTCGGGGTTTTCAAGATAATTCGGTGAGTATTATCCAAATGTAGGAAAATTGTAGAATTAGTGACCTATGAATGGCAACGATTGAAGACAGAGTGCGATTGTGTCTTATCGTGCCGGAGGTTGCCGTCCGTACTGATGATTTCCGTTTGGCCTACAGATTGTTAGATCGTTTGAGAGATTCTGGTATCGAACATATGCAACTCGACCCTGAACATCCCGTTCCAAATCGTGTTGATTTCTGGATAGCATCGCATGCCGAGATTGGGGACACGAAAGATGCAAGAGGAATAGGTTGTGCAGTAGAAGAAATCGAATCTGTAATTTCTTCCATCATGAATAGAATTGCAATAGGCGAAAAGGTCCAACGCATATGCTTCGGTATCGATCCCGGCCCACGCCCAGGGCTCTCTTGGATTGCTGATGGTCGTCCAGCGGGTTCGATTCAAATGGAATCAGTCGATGCTACAGTCGATCAAGTGATTGCTATTTTGAATGATTTCAAGCCACCTGAATCCGTAGTTAGAATTGGTAATGGTTCACCTACCATCTCATCTAGAATCGCCAATGTTTGTTTGGCGAGGGGGCTTTCAGTACAATTTGTTGATGAGAGTTCGACTTCCATGGGCTCGCGTCATGACCATGTTTTGGCTGCCCATGCAATTTGTACAAAGGAAGGAGTCCCAGTTACAGAACGTCTACAGGTAATCCCAACAGAGGGAGAAGTGCGCGAAATTCAACGGCGAAGTCGTAGTATTTCTGAAGGTCGATTGACGATTCCCTCGCAAATTGCTCGAGCCGTTGCTGTTGGGAGGCTAACTCTGTGCGAAGCCGTAGAACTCCACATACAGACTCTCGATTGCTGAGGCTCAAGATTAAGCATATTTTCCTTTTCTATATGCACGTGTCTGGTCAAGTCCAGGAAATCGGTCCTCCGATTCTCGATATACGGTTTTCATATTGTTGAGGAAGTTATTGTCGTCGGTAACGATTAGCACTTGGTCGACACCAGGGTCTTCCCCTTCATCCATCCATGCAAGTACTATTTCCATGGTCATCCTAGCTCCCTCGCGATGTGGATATGCAAAGACATCCATACTTATTGGAGGCATAACTAGTGTTTTCCTTTTCTTCACATTTTCAATCTGCTCAAACATCGCTGCGTATGATTGCTTCAACAAATCTCGTCTAAAATTATCTTGAGTTGGGCGACGGCAATCTGGTCCAACAACATGGACTAAATTCTCAAATGGTAAATTAAATCCAGGAGTGGTTACCGCTTCTCCAACTCCGCATGGCTGCAAATTTTCCTTCCGTCTTTCTACTGCGATTCCATGACAGAACTCTCGTAGTTCAGGTCCAGCCTTTTGTTGTATTTTTTCATCCAAACCTTCTCTTCCCGCAAGACGATTATTGGCGGTTGTAACTAGAAGATCCCCTTCTACTCGTAGAATGTTACCATACAGGACTCTGACATCACCATATTGGCATTGTCGGACAATGACTGTCTCCGCCATACAAGTGCGAGATGAGGCCGTCCGCTTTCACCTCTTCGTCTGCCAATTCCCTAATTTCCCTATCGACAAAGGGTTCATTCCCTCTAAGCCCCTGCATCAAAATACAATGTCTGTCGGGTATGTACTAATCAACGTCGAACCAGGTGCCGAATACGAGGTTTTCAATGCGGCCTCAGAATTACCTTTTGTGGTTGACGCGAATCTATTGTTTGGAGACCACGATTTAATTCTCAAAATAGAGGCAGAAAATATGGGTTTAATTGCACGATTAGTAGTAGAAAACATACGCTCAATCGACGGTGTTCTAAACACAAAAACTCTAGCTTGTGCCGAATTGTGAGTTATTTTTTCCCTCAAGAAAGCATCCTGAATTTATACAAAAGGTGCCCACAGCGGCGCAGTAACGCGAATATTCGCCTCAAACTTCATAATCCCCCCGAGTCGCCGCCTTTGCGGAGGTAGATAATTCAATGTCTAAGAAATACTTCGTGTTGATGGAAGGCGGAAAGGATACTGCTCAGGTGTTTGTAAGCAAGCAACCACGCGGCGCCGCTCTGAAAGCAGCAACACGTGGTCACACTGATATTCAGCTGCGCGAGCGCGGTACGAATAAGGTGCACATGTTCACAGGCTCGACCGCTATGGTCCCTAAGCCTGCGAATGGGCCAGCATGGCTTCCTGACAAGATCAAGAAGGCCAACGTGAAGAAGACCGGCATCAAGCACCTCTGATTAACTCAGAGTGCGCTGACTTACGGTCATCTGCGCTGATTTACGTAAACCCGTCCGTGACACCTAGCGGATGCGCGGACGGGTGATTTCGATTATGTCTTCAACCCCAACTTTCGAGCAATCATTGCCAATGGGTCATAATATTCTGTAACTACCCTCTCTTTCAGAGGAATGATTGCATTATCTGTAATATTGATTCCAGCTGGACATACCTCTGTACAGCACTTTGTGATGTTACAATATCCTATTCCAAAGTCTTCCTTGATTTCGGGAATGCGATTTTCAGTATCCAAAGGATGCATTTCTAAACCTGCTAATCTAACGAAGAACCTCGGGCCAGCGAATTCGTCAAATTTCTGATGCTCACGAAGAACGTGACAAGTGTTGACACAGAGCATACACTCAATGCAAGCTCTGAATTCCTGTATGCGATCCGCTTCTTCTTGTTTGAATTCCCAATCGAGTTCTTCTGGTCCGTTAACTGGAACCATTTTCTTATTCATTTCATATGCCCAAGACAAATCGGTTACGAGATCCTTGGTGATTGGAAAAGCCTGCATAGGCTTGACCGTTACCGGTTCTCCTTCAGGAGTCTCCTCCATTATATCCTCCATTCGTGTCATACACATCAATCGAGGCATTCCGTTGACTTCTGCGCTACAGGAGCCACATTTGCCGGCTTTACAGTTCCATCTACATGATAGGTCAGGGGCATGTTCTGCCTGAATACGATGTATGACATCTAGAACAACCATGCCCTCATCCATTTCGACGGTATAGTCAACCATCTTCCCTAGAGCTTCTCCATGGGCATCTCCAACCCCGCGGAATACTCTGAAGGTAACTTCCTCTGACATCCTCAAGCCTCCTCCTCGTGTAGGTCATCTGCATCTAGTAGTGCTTTGAATTCTTCATCTATCGGCGGGTAGGTTGTGTGGTCTATTTTCATTGAACCATCTTCGGAGAGAGAAATCACACTATTCACCTTCCCCCAATGGCTGTGATCAGGGACAGGGAAATCATCCCGAGTGTGCCCCCCACGAGATTCTTCACGTTCAAGTGCGGCCAGTGCGCACATACGAGAAACATCGATCATTGCGCCCAATTCTAGAGCTTGATGCCAGCCCGGATTGTATATCCTTGATCCTCCAGGGCTTGTTATCGCTGCCCGCCCCTCAAGTTCATCCAAATCTTTGAGAGCTTCTTGCAACAATTTGCCAGTTCGGATGATTCCGACTTTTTCTTGCATCATCTCACGTAGGTCTTCAACAACGGCGGCAGGGTTTTCTCCACCTTCGCGTGAGAAAGGTGCTAGAGTTTCGGAAATCACATCAGCAATTTCATCCTCTGGAATTTCTGTGAATCCATCCATTCCAGCTGCTCTAGAAGCCGCGCTCTCACCGGCAATCTTTCCGAATACGATAAGGTCGCTTAGGGAATTACCCCCAAGTCGATTTGCACCATGCAAACCAGTTGCTGCTTCTCCAGCAGCATACAGGCCAGAAATAGTCGATTCTTGGGATTCAGGGTCGACTTTGACTCCCCCCATGACGTAGTGAGCGGTTGGTCCGACTTCCATCTTGGTAGTTGTAATATCAACCGCAGCTAATTCCTTGAATTGATGGTACATTCCTGGAAGTTTTTTCTTGATATCTTCAGGACTTCTCCATGAGATGTCTAAGTAAGCGCCACCGTGCTCACTGGCTCTGCCTGCATCGCGCTCTGAGTTGATTGCCTTAGCGACAACATCTCTAGTCAATAATTCAGGAGGTCTTCTCTTGGTTGCCAACTCCCCGGAAATAACTTCTCCAACCCATTCAAGTGCTTCTTTTTCGGTATCTGCGAACTCATCGGCATACATTTCGGGAATGTAATCGAACATGAATCTCTTTCCTTCTGAGTTGGTTAGCATCCCGCCTTCTCCACGCACACCTTCTGTAACTAGTATTCCTTTCACACTCGGAGGCCAAATCATCCCGGTTGGATGGAATTGAACAAACTCCATATCTCCGATTTCCGCTCCGGCCCAATATGCTAGAGCGTGACCTTCGCCGGTATATTCCCAAGAGCCTGAACAAACCGCCCAGCAACGAGTAATTCCACCGGTTGCTAGAATAATTGATTTGGCCTTGAACAAATGAAGGGACCCATCATTTCTATCATATGCAAAACAGCCTGTAACCTCGCCGTCTTTTGTGAATAATCTTCGAACTGTGTATTCCATGAAAACGTCCATTCCCATGTGTACTCCCTTTTCTTGTAAGGTGCGAATCAACTCCAGTCCGGTAGCATCACCAATGTGTGCTAATCTAGGATATGTGTGGCCACCGAAGTTTCTCTGACTGGTCAAGCCCTTCGGAGTTCTATCGAAAACTGCCCCCCAAGTCTCAAGTTCACGAATTCTATCTGGTGCTTGCTGAGCATGAATCACCGCCATTCTCCAATCATTGAGGTACTTACCTCCCTTCATGGTGTCTCGGAAGTGAACCTTCCAACTATCTCGAGGGTCCTTGTTTGCAAGGGCTGCCGCAGCACCTCCCTCAGCCATTACTGTGTGGGCTTTGCCTAGCATAGATTTGCAGACTAGGGCAACGCTTGCGCCTTCTTGACTTGCGGCGATTGCAGCCCTTAATCCAGCACCTCCTGCACCTATGACAACGACATCGTGCTCATGGGTAGTGTAGGTCTCATCTGAGATATCATAGCGCATTCACAAACCCCCCCAGATTATCATATCGTTCCAGCCAAAGAATGGGTCGGTACATGCATAGATGTAGAAGTCAGCAAACATAACCCAGAATAGGGAATAAAGAGCCCATTCTTTGTGTTGCTCATTTAGTTTAGTGGATAATTTCCAGAGTTTGTATTTCATTCGATTCATTGTTGTGGAAGTCCAATCTTGGGAGGCTCCCCCGACAACATGTCTGAATGCATGGCATCCGAATGTATAGCCAGTAAGCATGATTACGTTGACTAAGAGAATTAGGCTACCAACAGTTACTCCGTAAGCATGAGTGTCGCCTTCGTGGAAATTTACTGACATCCAAACATCAAACGAAAGGAGCGGAAGATAGGCGAGCATAACGTACATGAAATAACGATGTAGATTTTGTACAACTAATATTCCAGTCTCTCCCGAATATTCGTCCCAAGGTTTTGACACTGCACAACCGGTTGGTTGAGCCATGAAGGCACGATAGTATGCCTTTCGATAATAATAGCAGGTTGCACGGAATCCAGCTGGGAAAATTAGGATGAACATTGCCGGACTTAACCACTGAAGTTGTTGAGGCACCCAAGAGTGCTCTCCCGGTACAATCAGAGGTGAATAAAGAGGGCTGAGTACGTGAGATCCTGTGTCTTCAATTGCCATAGTGCCAGCGCCGTGTCCAACGCCTGCTGAAAGTCCGAAATCTGAGAAAATCCAGAAGTCAGCCTCCATGAATCCTCTCCATGTTGCATAGAGTATCATGAATCCGAGATATGCGGCCATGGCCGTGGGTCCTTTCCACCATTTGTCGACTCTATCTGTTGCTCCAAATCCCTTCTTCATCGGGAGTGGGAAAGTGATGCCCTGACTCATCTCCGCACCTGATGGTCTAAACGCGCAGTTCGACAGCAATAAGTAATTGCATTCCACCAGTTCAAGAGTCTCTTACGATTGTTGAAAATCCGTAGGTTCAATACACCCCCCCTTGCTGGCTGAACGAGGAGATTTAGCCAGATGATTGACGACCTAACCAGTTCTATTTGCCTCAATTGTGGATATATGCCTGGGGCTTTCATGCCAGGGCTACCATGTCCTGAATGCGGAGAGACAATATTTCCTTAGTTTCACCAAGGGTATTTCCAAACCCAGAGGATTCCATCGTTTACGATTACTTGGATTGCTAGCATTGAGGCTCCAACAAACGGTAGAATTGAACTTCCGGATGCATCGCTCTGCCATGCGCTCCAACCAAAAGACATCAGGAGCAAGTTTCCAGTAACGACAAGCCAAAGACAACCAATAACCAACCACTGTGACCAAACTGCATCCGTCCGGATGTGAAGTGAAGTCAATTCAAGCCAAAACATAGAGGGTATTAGTACTAGTAAGAATGCTATCAATAGTCTCTGATGTCCACCTTCAGAAACCTCTCCGCTCCATGGCCAGCCTATACCTTCAACAACAGAAGATTCCCATCCGAACAGAAGTTGTTGGAAAACGATAAGGAACCCAATAGCGGAGATGAACATACAGGTTACATTTAGGGTTCTCCAAGATTCAGGAATACCACCCCAAAGTGCCATTGGATCATCAGCTCGACGTAATCCTATGACGTAGGATGCAAGTACCATTGGTCCTAGAATAAAGACAACCGTCCTGACAAATTCTCTCGAAATTTCCAACAGAATCACCTCCATTCAAGCAAGGGAGCCGTAATCTGCGTCAGCCTCTTCCATCTCGATTTCGTCAACATCCATTTGAGCTAGTTGTAACTTTCCAGATAACTCATCGTTTACTGCATGCCAGTACGAGTATGCTTCGATTACCCAAATTCCGGACTCACGAGTTCCATTTCCACTACCCTTGACTCCTCCGAATGGTAGGTGGGCTTCTGCTCCCGTCGTCGAGTTGTTAATTCCAGTCATACCGGCCTTGATGCCTGTTTTGTATCGATAGGCCTCGA
>CALEIW010000163.1 GCA_937876055.1 uncultured euryarchaeote | reverse complement strand
GGGTGCTAGACCAATTCGTACCTCATGGCTACGCCTTAGCTCAAGTCTCAACTTTTGGAACTGGAAAATCGACGCATTGCCAAGACGTCAAAGGCTTAGGTGAACAAATAGGAATTCAAGCCGCAGTGCATTGGTTGGGCGAGCAGAATTGGTCAAATGGAAATGTCGGATTGATGGGCAAATCCTACGCTGGAACGACCAATTGGGAGGCCGCCCAAAACCCATCACCCCACCTCAAGACAATCGTTCCTATTTCTGGCTCTATAGGTGTCCAGCAGATGTTCTACCGGAACGGATCATCGGAGGCTAGGGCGATGCTCTACGATGTTCTGTATGAAGGTGCAACTGCTGACGCAACCGAGGATGATATGCGAATGTGTAGCGACGACGCGATTGGGCCTGTTAGCCCCTTCACAACATGGCTTGGAGCAGGCTTTGGCGGCGACGAGTGGAACGATTATTGGGATGAGAGATATCATCTTCAGGATGTGCTTGACAATTACAACGGTAGCGTATACATCGTCTGGGGCATGCAAGATTGGAATGTCGATCCATACCATGCTTTCCCTACCCACGAACTGCTTCGTCAACAGGGTATCAACGTTCGAACTATTGCGGGTCAGTGGGCGCACAATTACCCCGACCAACCGGATAGACATTCTGAAGTTACGAGTGGATATGGGGCAGAGGCCTATCCAAATATGACTCGTTTTGATTGGGCAGTTGAGTTATTCCCATGGTTCGAATATTACCTGAAGGGGATTGGAGATGAACCGGAGTCATATGTGCAGATGCAGCGAAATGACGGGCGTTGGCATATCGAAGAAACATGGCCGCCTGAAGACCTCTCTATACTGCAAGTACCTGGCGACGGAGGAAACCAAAGAGTGTCTTCTACTTCAGGTGGATTCGAAATAACCCTAGAGATTTCTGATGGGCCATTACATATCTCAGGACTTCCCACACTTCACACAGATGTTAGTACAGGATTGTGTAATGGTGGCCAATTATTTGTTACTATGAAAGATGGAGAATCAGGTCTACGGCTAGGACATGCTACCATGGATGTGCGGTATCGAGATGGGGGTTATGATTCGAAGCCTACTGCATCTCTTTCGAGTTATAGAATGCTAATGGAATTCAATCCCATGGATGTGATTGTACCTTCAGGCATTCTCACTCTACAATTCTCAGAAAGTGGAGAGGATTACATTCCATCCCCTTGTGCTGCTAATGGCCTTTTAGTCAACTCATTCGATCTTGGTCTTCCTCTAATTGACAGATGGGGAGAGCACGAGGCTTGGTTCGATGTCCCTCCATGGTGGGAACACCAGGAGATGTAAGTATGCGAGTACTCGCATTCGAGGACTCCTATGACATAGAGAAGATCCTCGTAGAGGGTGGAGTAGACCTGAGTGATTGGGAAATATTGCAATATTGGAATACAATGGATTGCTTTGAACGGATTGAGAACTTCCAACCAGACTTACTTCTTCTTGACCACTACATCCCTCCGGTAAAGGGTCTAGAAGTTCTACGCAGCTTGCTAGAATTAGTCGCTGCTGATCAAATACAAAGGCCAAAGTTGATTCTAGGAATTAGTAGTTCTAGCGCGGCAAATGAGGCGATGGAATCAGCGGGGGCTGATGGATCCATAGGCAAGTTTCAACTCGCAAAACATGAGGTGTGGAAGAATTGATTCCTATTTGGTTACACGAGGCGGCTAGTCGCTACAATAGCCAATCATTAGCAAATCGAGACGCCTATGCTGCAGTTTTATTGATGCCAATCCAAAACTTAGCAACGATTCTTGATTGGACATTCCAATCCTTACCCGACGAGATTCTAGTAGGAATGGACCCTGATAACAATCGGCCAAATCCGAAGGAAGTAGTAGAAGCATACTCTGGAGCAGATCAAGAAACCGGTTTATTCGCTGGACAGGGATATCTGCTCGGAAAACCTCACCTAGTAAACCGAGGAGATTCATTCGAGGTTCACCATGTTCCTGAGGAATGGATGGATGGGCTGTTCTCAACTGATAGAGGTTCACGTGGAAGTAGATTCACCCATTGGTTACACACCCATCCAAACGCACCAGCTATCCCTAGTGGAGCAGATGCAGATGCTTCTCAATGGACCGAAGGTACAGACATGATTCTTGGAATCAGATTCTCACCAGAAGGGTATCTTCCTTGGTTCGATGATGTTGATGGAGTCAGACGACCACTGAGGGATTTGGATGATAGCGGAGCTTTGGGTAGAGCAAAGACTGGGCATCTAATTCATGGCCTTGATTTAATTTGCTTCCACCGCACTGGACTAGGGGTCAATCTAGTGATTACCGACGCTAGAGGACATGCTATTGAGTAATCTGGTTAATCTCGGAATAATTGATCACGATAGTAGGCTAATTCTTCTATGCTACCCTTGATATCGTCAAGAGCCCTATGTCCTGAGTTCTTTCGCCACTTCTTAACATCAGGATACCAAGCCCTTGCTAGAATCTTGATACTGGTGACATCAACACTTCGATAATGGAAAAAGTCGTGTAATTCTGGCATATATCTGCGCAAGAATCGGCGATCTTGACCGATAGTATTTCCACACAATGGCGACTGCCCTGGAGAACAATGTTGTTTCAGAAATTCAAGAGTTTCCCGCTCAGCGTTTTCCATCGATACACCTTCAGACTCAATTCTTGCAAGCAAGCCATTCTCAGTGTGGTGTTTTACATTCCAGTCATCCATCTTTGCCAATTCATCTGACCCTACGGCTATAGCAAAACTAGGGCCTTCAGCGACTAATGTCAAGTCAGATTCAGTCACTATAGTCGCGATTTCAATTATCGTATTTTCATCAGGGTACAGACCTGTCATCTCAAGATCAATCCAAACCAATCTACTCTCGGCCATATTCTCCCCTCATCTACCCTAGATTTAACCATTCAAAAATCTCTTTTCTTTTGGACTTGAAAATAATATCCATAACAAACCTACAGAAATCTGAATCAATCCGGTTAGTAAAAGTGTTTCACGCAAAGAAAGAAGACTTTCCTCAATTATGTACCCGGCAGATATTGTAGATATACCCATTACTAATGTAATGATTAGGTTATCAGTTCCAGCCACTCTACCCATCCATTCATTCTCTGTTCTGCGCTGAAGTAGAGTTGTACTGAATACCCATGAAGTTCCGCTACAAGCATGGCTGAAGAATACCAAAACAAGGGTAATCATTCCCCATTCTAAATATGATATTCCCGTGTAGAAAATTCCAGCACCTCCCAAGGATATACCGATGATGTATGGAGTATATCGTTGAACTGCCATAAGTGGCCTAGTAACTAATGGGCCAAATCCACTTCCAAAGCCTCGAGCCATGTAAAGAACACCGATTCCAGCGGCACCAGTTGATATTTCTCCCAGAGTTGAGTCCATTCCAATCAAGATTAGTAAGAAAATCTGGGCACCACCTCCGGTCGCCCACAAGCCCTTTGCCAAGACAATTCTACTGATTTCTGGTCTTTTGATGATAAAACCCCATCCAGAGAAAATTTCTCTGAACATCGAGAAAAGTCCTCCTGTTTTCTTTTCATTAGGATCAGGTCCTCCATGAGGTAGCGTTGATATTACAAATGCAGCGATAAGGAAAGTCACTGAATCAAAAATTAGTCCTGTTTCCCAACCATATTCAGAAATAATAAATCCAGCAAGTCCAGCCCCAATTCCCATTGATGCTGACCAACCTCCCGAGACTAGAGCATTAGCGGTCAGAAGCTCTTCTTCGTTGCAAATTGTTGGTAGATATGCAGTTCCTGCTGGATCATAAATGGCTCTACCGACTACCAATAAGATAGTTAATGCATAAACTGAGAATAGATTATTTAAAATGCCGGTTAAGATGAATGATATTAGTATTACAAAAGAAAACAAATTTGCGATTATCATCAAGTATTTTCTGGGATATCTGTCTGCTAACATTCCAGTTATTGGCTCCAAAGGAGCAAAAGTGAAACTTCGTACAGCTAGAACACCAGCTATTGCTAAAGGAGAATTATCTGTAGCATCTCCTGCTAACAAAAACATTGCTAGAACGGTAAACCAATCTCCGATGTAGAGAATCATGTTCGAACCCCAAAGGCGAGCGAACGTCTTGTTACTACGGAGTAACTCAAGATAACCTGGACTAGTCAAAACAATTCCACCCATCGATTAAATTCACACTATCTCGGGAAGAACTTTCAGAACAATTAATGGGAATAAGGAAAACATCACATTGGTGAAAATCGCATCTCGAGTTGCTCGCATATGGTTATCAAGAATAGATTGCATTCGATTTTCAATCTGTTCAGCTAAACCTTCTGCTGGATATGTGGCATAACCAAGCCCGAAATCGATTATATCCGCTACTTTGTTCAAAATTGTTGAACTAACGCTCTTAATTTTTCCAGGTTTTTCTAACACAAATTCTTCGCCTTCGATAGGCTCAAGACTTTCTTTGGGTGACCACGGGCGAGGGATTCTGAATTCCTCGATATTTCGAAGAAAGTCTCTACCAGCAAGAGCCCTCTCTACTCGACGTTTGACTCTTTCAAGATTCATCTTGGTCATTTTCTTCAATGAACGACGAGTACGCATGACTCTTCTAAAGTCCCATAGTATCCAATAAGCAAAGGCTACAATCAGAAGTTTTTCTCCTAAATCAGGAACATTATCCCAATTCTCCCAACCTACTTCCCCCATCCCTAACCTAACTATTCCAGCGGCTATACTAGGTAGAATAAATGCAATAACTTCTTGTTTCAATAATCCATCAAAGCCGTTAATTGGTAACCTTTTGTGATTTTGCTTAAGCCATCGCCAATGACGGGTTCTCTCCTCTTTGGGTGCAAATACAGAGATGAGATCGAGTAATGGCCTTCTCAATAACCAAAACCGAAGAATAAATGGAATTAGCAAGGCGAAAATATAGGCTTCCCAAGGAGCCTCAGGCGGCCAACTCGGTAAGGCGTAGGCACCTGCCATGTCGACTCGTAGCAGAGGTAAGCAATCAATCTCACTCCGGAGAGTAAGTCATCGTGCAGGAACTGAAAGTGCTGACCTCGCCATTATGATAACAAGTATTGCGGAACCGATCAAGGTAGCGGCAAGGAGGTTTGAAGTTCTGACTAACATCAGGCAAAATCCGATGATTCCGCAAGTGTAACTTACGACTTCACAACGAGATGCCAACAGTAAAACAGACGATGGAACCAATACTTGATTTGGATATTCACGAATCATTCTGCTAAGAAGAATGTAGAGACCTTGAAATGGAATTGCGATACAAAATAGAGCCATAGCCACCAACAGAAGAGTTTCTGGATTGTCATCGGCGTTCAACTCTCCGCCCTTCCAGAAAAGGTTGCTCAAACCAACACTCAGCAATCCGGTGTGGATGAGGGCTGAGGTGGTTGAGACTGAAGTCGCTTCCACCGAATCGGGGACCATAGGATGAATCCGATTCAAAGTGTTATTGAGAATTGCGCTAAATTATTGTGGTTACCTACTGGTTATCTGGTAGTCTACTGGCCATCGCCCTCTTCCATATCGGCGGTACTAAGCATGGCCACCATGATGCATAGTAACCCCACCTTAACTCTGGAGTCCCTTCGTAAGGTCTTAGCTTCCAGAAGGGGACACTTGCTCTAAGATGATGGTCGGAATGTCGGGTCAACTCTAGCAGACTCCACCTAGACCACCTAGCCTCTGTATTCCACGAGTGCTCCTTTGCAAACCTCTCGTCCTCAGATCTTCTGAGTCCCCAATGGCGAATGTAATTCACATACTCTAGAGTTAGAATTGCGATTCCAGACATTACAAGCCAACCTACAGCAACTGGAATACCATCAAAATACCCAAGCATACCGGGGAGAAATGCTATTGCAAACAGAGTAACCATTTGTAGCAAAAAGCCGCGATAAGTAGGATTGCTCAAACCATTCTTACCCTTCTTATTGTGTACACTAGCAGATGAGAAAAACTGACCCGGTATAGTACTCATCCAAAACGACCACAACCCTTGATGAGCCTCTGCACTAGCAGAATCCTTGGCTGTGCTTACCCACTTATGATGAACATGATTATGCTCGTAGGTAAAATGAGTGTAGTGGACAGAAAAAAGCAGAACTCTGGCTAGTCTCCATCCAGGACTCCCTCGCTTCTTGTGACCAAGTTCGTGAGCGGTAACTATCGCTGAGGCGGCGGCGCTTAGGCCTGAGGATAGAGCACCCACAACAAGCCACCATGTCATACCCTCTTCGGCAGCAAAGACGAAAAATGTAGCAACGACTACTATCTGTAAAATTCCATGAACCCACAGAAGTACCTCGAAAGGGGTTCCAGATTCTCTCGGAGGACGTGCAACCTTGGATTCCCCCATCACGATGTCAAGTATCGGTGCTACTCCCCAAACAAAGACTACGCCCATGGCCACATATGCTTGGTTCTCAAACACACCCAAAATGTTACCAGAAATTGCGAGAAGTGGGGTAATCAAACCAAGTAGGTGGAACGCCCAAGGCTCAGGTGAGAGGGTATCATCGTAGTTCTGAGTTACTAGTGCCGCCTCACTCATACAAATGGGCGTGCTTGGCCCTAGTCTTAGCGATTTTCGGTGATACAACTGCTTGACAGTACGGGTTACGCGGGTTATTGGCGAAGTAGTCATGATGGTAATTTTCTGCAATCCAAAACTTACCTAATGGACTTACTTCTGTTACTATGTCATCAACATAATTTTGTTGTACATATTCCATTACATGTTCAACATCCATACGCTGTTCTTCATCTGAATAAAATATACAACTACGGTAATGTGGACCTATGTCGTTGCCTTGACGATTCAATTGAGTGGGGTCATGTACAGTAAAGAAAACCTCGAGAAGTATTCGTTGAGAAATAATTTCTGGGTCGAATGTAACCTTGACAACCTCAGCATGTCCTGTACGTTTTCCGCAAACTTGCTCATAAGTTGGGTTATCTATGTGACCACCTGAATATCCAGGGACTACTTCACTAACCCCTCGAAGGCCAAGCATAGCGCCCTCCACGCACCAAAAGCAACCTCCGCCGAGGACAATCTCCTTACTCATCGAAGGTTGGGAAGCAGAGCCTCGCTTTCATATCTTCTAGAATGTAGAAAATAATTAGATTACACCTAACAACTCATCTGAAATTATGAGAATCGTGAAGATTAACATCAGTACTTCGAAGAGCGCATAAAATACGAAGAGAGTTCTCATAACATTATCATGGAAACGCCACCACTCCAGAAACTCTTCTTTGTTCCTCTGAAATAGTTGGACCATAGGGGACTTCATACACGTTGATTATCAGACGTCATGAATAAGTTATCCCCGTCATGAAAAATAAAACTTGAGTAGGGTAAGATAATCTGTAATCGCAAGAGCCGAGCGCTCATGCGCACCAAGGCTGGCTTGCTCGTTCTGCTAATGATTGGCGCATCACTCTCGGGCTGCATCTTCGGTAGTGACCCAGTTCCGGAACCCGAACCCGAGCCTAAAGGTGAGGTCAGATTCTGGGTCACTGGACCTGATGGTCAGAATATCGACCTCCCACCATTACCGCTGAATTTCACTTTCTCAAATGTGGGTGAACAAGGCGCTGAACCAAGTATTGGGATTACTTCTAGTGGCTGTATGTTCTTCATAGCCTTCGAGAAAGTAATGCGTTCATGTGATCATGGAGGTTCTTGGGAAATTGTAGACGATATTGCATCCCATCCATCGACTTCTGACCCTTGGGGATGGGTCGACCCAATCACCGACAGAGTCTACAATGTGCAAATGGTGGGGCTTCTGACAACTTGGATTGCATGGTCTGATGATGACGGGGAAACATGGCTTGGAAACCCCCATGATTCAGGTCCGATTCCACTAAATGACCACATCAAATTAGGAACTGGTCCTTGGACGAGTGATGGATATGGTGCAGTTGCAAATAGTAATCCTGCTGCATGGGAGACTGCAACATATTTCTGCTACAATAAAATTGCAGGAATCTTCTGCTACACCTCATTCAACGGAGGTGCTACATTCGAAGTAGGAGGACAAGTATTCGGAATGGCAACCACTAACGGAGGCCTACACGGAGCAATAACCTCAGCTCCAGATGGAACTGTCTATGTTCCTCCTCGAGTCGAAACACCGACTGTCATTTTATCAAAAGACAACGGATTAACTTGGTCTGAGAGAACAATGGGTCTGGATGTAGGTACACCTTATCCAAGAAAGAACTCGGAAGTAGGAACTGACAGCGAGTCAAATGCGTACCACATCTGGACTGGAGCGGATCAAGGAGTATACATGTCTCGAAGCACAGATTCTGGCAATTCATGGGAGGAAAATAGTATCAGAATTAGCCCAGCGGGTGTAATATCGTCAGTATTCCCTCATATCGATGCTGGCGACCCTGGAAGAATCGCTATCACTTATCTTGGTAGCGAGGATGTTGACCTATTGAACACCTCAAACATTGACGGTAATCCATGGGATGGAAATGCGCATTACGCCCCTCACAATACAACCTACCACCTGTACATTACCTACTCATTGAATGCGCTGGATGATGAGCCGGTATTCCATACTATGCGAGTTACTGATGACCCTGTGCAGATGGGAAGCATCTGTCTTAACAGCGGTGATTGTCGAGATTATGGCGGCTCTAACCGTAATCTCTTGGACTTCAATGACTTGCACATCGACCTTGAAGGAAGAGTGTATGTCGCATTCGCAGATGGGTGCACAGGAGCATGTGCTGATGGAAATAATTCCACATCTGAGGATTCACGAGATAGATTGGGATCGGTTTACTTCCTAACTTCAGGCCCAAGCCTCTACGAAGCGGTTGGAGATCTTGCTGAATTCATGTGAATTCAACGGCGATAGTTGGGTGCCTCACGGGTAATCTCAACATCGTGAACGTGCGATTCTGAAAGTCCCGCATTGGTTATCTTGACAAATTGGCAATTCTCACGCATTGCGTCAATATCGCCATTGCCTGTGTAACCCATGGAAGAGCGTAGCCCGCCAATCAATTGGTGGAGAACGTGTTCGACTGGACCTCGAGCAGGAACCCTGCCTTCGATTCCTTCTGGAACATATTTGCGTGTATCTCCCTGTTCTGATTGGAAGTAACGCTCGTGAGCACCCTTGCTCATTGCTCCAACACTTCCCATCCCTCTGTAGACCTTGTAGGAGCGACCTTGGTAGAGTATTACTTCACCTGGCGCTTCATCAGTTCCAGCAAGAACGCTGCCGACCATTACACAGTCGGCGCCGGCAGCAATTGCCTTTGCTATATCACCGCTGAACTTGATTCCACCATCAGCAATTACCGGAATGTTGGCTTTCTTACAAACCGCAACTACCGATTGAACGGCGGTTAGTTGGGGAACTCCTACCCCGGATACGATTCTTGTGGTGCAGATAGAACCAGGACCTATTCCAACTTTGACGGCGTTAGCGCCTGCTGCAATCAGCGCATCGGCAGCTGCTCCAGTTGCGACATTACCAGCGATGATTTGCGCTTCTGGTCCGGCCGCTTCTCGAATCTGGCGGACTGTGTGCAGAACTCCATGAGAGTGTCCATGGGCGGTGTCGACTACTACAGCATCGGCACCAGCCTCGAACAGAGCCAAGGCCCTCTCGATACCTTTCTCTCCTGTTCCGGTTGCAGCAGCAACTCGAAGTCGACCGCGGTTATCTTTGCAGGAATGAGGATTATCACGACTGCGCTGGATATCGCGGACTGTCATCATTCCAGCACACTTTCCATCTTCGTCGACAACCAAGAGTTTCTCGATTCTATGCTGGTGAAGTAGTTTCTTTGCAACCTCTGGGTCAACATGTTCTGGCACAGTTACCAAGTCTGTTGTCATCATTTCAGAGACTAGGATACTATCATCGGATACAAATCGAATATCACGATTGGTGATTATTCCAACAAGGTTCTCTTCTTCATCTACGACTGGTAATCCGGAAAATCCATGCTTATCCTTCAAAGCACGCATTTCACCAATCGTGGTATCTGGAGTAATCATTACCGGATCGAGAACCAAACCTGATTCGAATCTCTTCACTAAATTAACCTTAGCAGCTTGTTCTTCTATGGTCATATTTCGATGAATAACTCCAATTCCTCCGGCCTGAGCTAATGCAATAGCCATTCGTGATTCTGTAACTGTATCCATGGCTGCAGAGACAATTGGAAGATTCAATGAAATTGAATTTGTAAGCCTCGTTTTCAGCTTAACTTCAGCCGGTAGAACTGCTGATTCAGCGGGCAAGAGGAGAACATCATCGAAGGTCAGGGCTTCGGGTATGGTGTCGCTCGCCATTAGGGATACCCGAAAGCGGCTGTATATCAAAGATTCGTGAATAGGTAATCTATTGTAACTCTGAGAATCTCAAAACATCTGTTGTTTCAATTAATCGTCGGGTTCAAGAAGGGTCGGCTGTCGCCGGCGGCAGTAGTGATAGTATGTCAAGGCGAACCGTTCTAGGCTGGCGTGAGTGGATTGGTCTTCCTGAATTGGAAAATGACCCGACTCTCGCTAAGATGGATACCGGTGCTTGGTCAAACACACTTCATGCTGAAGAAATCACATTAAGCAATAACGGGATGGAACAAATCGTCAGATTCCGCCTCAGCAAGAATGCAAATTGGATCGAACGACCTCTATTCGATTGGCGCAGAGTTCGTGACACCGGTGGGCATGATACTCTTCGTCCGGTAATTCGAACGACTCTAGAAATTGCAGGACAAGACCACGATATCCAACTCTGTCTACAAGATCGCTCTAGAATGAAGCATCGGATTATTCTGGGTCGTAGATTTCTAAGACAATTCATAATTGACCCCTCAATAGATTGTCTTCATCCTAAGGAAAGAACTACTCCAAGGATAAGCGAATATTGATGCCCCGTCAATCAAACCGGTGTAACATGAGTGAGGAGCAAGGCATCAGTATCATCATGGTAAATACCGAAGAAGTACCTGGAAAAACAATTACCAAAACACTTGGAGTTGTTAGTGGTTCCACTGTCCGGGCTAAACATGTTGGCAAGGACATTGGTGCATTCTTCAAGAACATCGGTGGTGGTGAGCTAAAGGCTTACACAGACCTACTTGGGGAGTCTCGTGACCAAGCTGTCCAACGAATGTTGGAAGAAGCGGTTGGACGAGGTGCAAATGCGGTTGTAAATGTTAGAATTGCCACCAGCGCAATCACACCCGGAGCAAGTGAAATACTGGCTTACGGGACCGCGGTTGTAGTTGAATAGGTGATTAAATGGAAGTCTGGCAAATATTCCTCTTTGTCAGTTTATTATTTGCTGCCTTTGGAATCGCTTGGGCCTTATTCAGCCCATTTGCCTTCATTTATTCTGCATTATTCAGCCGACGAAACCATACTAGAATGTTGGATGAATTGAGGCAACGAATTCAAGTTACTGTAGATAATTATGGAAGAGATCCGTTGACAAACAAGAAATCACCAACATTCGGAGAAGATGTCACAGAAGCAAAGTATGTTCAAGCGAATTACGTAATTGGCCCTGGCTGGTGGAATCAATTTATTGGAGGCTGGCATTCATTTATCGGTGGGAAAATAAATTCCTACGATGACATTCTAATGCTTGCGCGACAGAATTGTCTACAATCACTGCGCGAACAAGCTGCCGAGGGAGGTTATGATGAAGTGATCAATGTGAGATTAGAAACCGCTAGACTATCGGCTCTCAGCAATCAGAAAAATCAGAATAAATTCATTGAGATTTTCGCCTACGGAACCGCAGTCAAATACTCGTAATTAGTAGACTCAATCGCTACCCTCAATCGCTGATAGGAGCATAGCTGCTGCTAATACTAATCTTGGGTCTAGTCCTGATGATTGGACATTGTTGATGAATAACTTGTTCACAACTGGATTCATTCTTTGTGTGAAAGTAACTTCACCCACACCACTTACCGAAAGTACAAATTCTTGTGGTATCAGTAAATTAGCAAAGGGCACGAATCTACGGACTAAAGCCAATAATCCACTATCTTCACTAATCATTCCAATTTGATTACCAGAGGTGTCCAATACTTTCCATGAATCTCTAAGCATGGATTTCAGACCTTCTCTTTTGAAACTACAAATTGCTTCTCCCGTCTGAGAATCAGTTATGTCATATCCCGCTCCAAAGTCTATTACACTTCGAGCTTTGATGCAGATTAACTCTGTACTCTTTTTATCGTCATTATAAACGCGAATATCCTCTTTCAATTTGAGTGCCTTTTGTTTGCAGTATCCAATTAACTGCTGCATTGAGTCATCAGAATAGATGTGAAATTCTGCGCCTAATAGTTTCAACACTTTCTGTCTGACCATGTAAGAATCAGCTTCGTATAGTTCGCTCATTACCTTTCCTCGGTTGAAGGCCACACTAAATCACGAATAAACGATTTGCCGTCCAAGACAATTGAAAATTGAATTATTGAAATCGGAATCATTCAAGAGAAAAGCCGAACACGCCCAATCCCTGACGCGACCCCATTGTGGTGTTCGAAGTCGGAGTTGATTGCATGCAAGGCGCGCCAATTACCAAGATTGAGCCAGAGATTGCCGCACGCTTGGCAAAACAGCGTTACCACCTAGTTGGGGATCACGGTGGAGTGAAAGTTTGTCACTGGACCAAACAAAGTCTGATCGCCGATCGTTCTTGCTACAAAGGAACATTCTACGGAATAGAAAGTCATGGCTGTATGCAGATGGCTCCCAATGTCGATACCTGTAACCTCGCATGCACATACTGCTGGAGAGAGCCACACTCTGATACACTTACCAAAATCGATGATGACCCTTACGAATTATTCCTAGAATCCGTCAGAGCCCATAGACGCCTACTAACTGGATACGGAGGGAATCCAAAGGCTGATCGAGAAAAGTGGCTTGACGCACAGAACCCTAAGCACGTGGCGATTTCGTTGAATGGAGAGCCTACGCTATACTCAAGATTGGGCGAATTCTTGGAAGTGTGTCACCAACACGGAGTCTCAACTTTCCTAGTTACCAATGGTTCTCTACCCAAGGTTATCGAGGAACTAGACCCCCTTCCTACACAACTCTATGTCAGTGTAGATGCCCCCAATAAGGAAATCTTCAATCGACTTTGCAAACCTAAGTTTGATACTGCAGCGTTTGAGAAATTAGAAGAGACATTGGAATTACTTCCAAGTTTGGACACAAGAACAGTTTGTCGTCATACGCTGATAAAAGGAGAGTCCTTAGGTAATTACGATGATTATGCTCGTCTAGACAATATAGCGGACCCAGATTTCATTGAAGCAAAGGGATATGTGTATGTCGGAAATTCACGTTCTAATCACACGATTGAAAATATGCCGAGCCATGATGAAATTATGGAATTCAGCAGAACCCTCGCACCAATGGTAGGGCGCGAAGTTCTTTCTGATAGGAGAGAAAGCCGAGTCGCATTGATTGGAAAAGAAATGATTCCAGTTGTTCTTCCAGAAAAGGTACGAGAATTGCCTGCAGACCTTGGAATTGCAAAACCACAAAATTTCTCTCTTCCTATTGCCTAATTAGAATTATTTCTCTCTGGAGGAATAATCTCAGATGGACCGATTCTATTGGCTCCAAATTCGTTTACATCACTCTCACTCGGGTATCCTACACAGATTCCACAGAGGAGAGAATAATTTTTGCTAATCTCAAATTCTTTTCTTACGGCATCTTCCCAGACTGCAACTGATCCTTGGGCACAAGTTCCCAATCCTTTGGAATGAGCAGAGAGCATTAGGTTCTGCATGAATAATCCTGCATCGGAAGCGGCAAATTTGCCTAGACTTTTGTGCGTGAATAGGAATAACTCAACTGGGGCACCAAAGAATTCGTAATTTCTGGCCCAAAATCCGTCCCTTGCCTCTTTGTCGCCTCGGGGTATTCCCATGTGTGTGAACATCTCCTTACCGACTCTTTGCGATCTTGGTAGCAAATCTTTGTGATATGACTTCACGACAAGCCAATTGCTAGTTGGTAGGCCCTTCCATCTCAGTAGAGCTTTTATTTTCCCGAACAAACCCTCTCCTCTTGCGGTTTTTACCGACTCAAACCTACTCAGAAATTCCTCAGAAAGACGGTCTCTGACGTCTCCTTTAGCAACTGCGACAACGAATGGGCGAGTATTACTCCAACTTGGAGAAGTCAGTCCTGCAGCGATAATTTCCTCGATTAATTCGTCTGGAACGGGTGTTGGAAGAAAGTCTCTAGTGGATCTTCGAGAAGCAGCAAATGAGTCGAAATCATCAGCATCAAACTCTCGCTGCATATTCTCGTTGGAGAGCGATTGTTATTTCATATGTGGTATTGACTAAGACCTAAGTTCGATTGGAAAATATGACTGCAATGAGCCAACTTGATGAATGGTCTTCAGAAGTAATCTCGGTAATGACTGAGATACCTGAAATTTCACACCTAAATGTTGCAGAGTTGCATAATGTTCCACTTGGTCTTCTGCGAAGAAACGCCACTAGATTACATGCAATCTGTAGGTACAACAAGGGCGTAAAAAAGACGGGGTTAGTTGAGCCGTCTGATGTTCGATGTATCGATATCCACCCTGAAAGTCTAACTCCAGATTGGGAAAGATATGCTAAATTCTTGCTTTATCACGAATATTTGCATGCTTTAGGATATTCAAATCATTGCAAAGAATTTCGACGTGTCGAGGCTCTGTGGCCCGATTATTCTGCAAATGAATTAGGTAAATCGTTCTCAAAAATGCTACTTAAAAAAAGAGCGAAGTGGTTCTGGTTATGCCCATCATGTGAAAGAAGGCATCTCAGGTCAAGAAGAGGAAATGGAAGATATCGATGTAGAGAATGTCGGGTTGTTTTGAAGGACATTCCTAATTTTTGAAAAGAAATCTCCTCACTCAAAATAAAATACTGAATTTTAGGTGGGAAAACATGGGAAAAATTTCGGCTGTTGATTTGTTTAGTTCTTGGGCAGAGATGGGGAAAGACGAGGGGATGGAAACTGGTCATGCACCGAGTGTCGAATTTATGATAACAAAATCAATTCCGAAGATAAAGGATGATTTTTCTGCAATAGATATTGGTTGTGGAAATGGATGGTTGGTTAGAAAATTGAATACATTAGACAACTGTCTTGGTTGTACAGGTATCGATGGTTCAAAATCGATGATTGCTAAGGCAAAAAGTATTGACTCGGATGGAGATTATTTTTGTCAGAAATTACCAGGTTGGGTACCTAATCAAAAAGTCGATTTCGTAATTAGTATGGAATTCCTCTATTACCTAAAGGAGCCCTTGAAATTCCTATCTGAATTAAACAGGGACTGGCTAAATGAAAATGGGATACTAGCGATTGGAATTGATCATTATCTCGAAAATACCAGTAGCTTATCTTGGTCAGAGTCCCTCGGAGTTTCCATGACTACTCTATCAATCCCTGAGTGGACAAAAGGATTCGAAGATGCTGGATTTTCTAATATTGAATTCTATCAATATGGCGCTAAGGAAAATTGGACTGGAACTTTGGTTAT
The DNA here is from genome assembly GCA_937876055.1 of uncultured euryarchaeote. GTDB lineage: Archaea > Thermoplasmatota > Poseidoniia > Poseidoniales > Thalassarchaeaceae > MGIIb-O1. The sequence goes on along the minus strand of CALEIW010000163.1, from coordinate 3,461 downwards.
TATTGGTCAGAAATAAGAAGTTTTTCCGAATCAATTTATCAATCAATTATAGAATAGTGGAAAAAATTAGTATTACAAGATCTATCGCAAGGAAAAATAAAAAAATCTGCCACAATTTCCACTTCTTTTTCCCATTATGGGCTTCAATAGCTTTTTCATATCTATGTTGAAGAGCGAGACTCCAGATGATTAAACCCGTCCCAAGAAATAAAGAAGAATAGCACATGTAGTCGGCCCATTTAGGGACAGTTGGAACGAACCAGCCTGTCCAACTAATACTACTGACGTAAACAAAGAACCCCACGATAATTACCAAAATTCCAAGCCAGCCTAATGCTGCAGACGGTTTTTGCGGCATTGGATCTTCGACCATGGTATTATTTACCTCTGAGAGTTGTATAAAAGCTGAGTGCTTACTTAGCGAAGGGGAATCACATACAACACCTGCATTGCAACGGGTATCCTTGATTCAGACTGAAGTAATCGAATAAACAAGGGTGATTAGTTCGACCAAGTACTCGACCTCTTCGCCATCGTCTGTATGTGAACATCCAATTCCCCCACCAGAATCAACAACTACAGTAACGTCGAGTGTGTACACTCCCAATCCGGCGTCACCAACGTCTAGTCCGTTATTGATATCGGACTTAGATACGCCACTAACGTTTCCAATCATAGAAGCATTGAACCATTCGACTTCAACGATATGCGATGATACACCAGTGCCTGAATTTTGACCGCTCGCTGATGTATTGTGTTCGTTGTGAACTACAGTTCCAGTTATTGTATCAGGGTCTGGATTTGAAGCACCTGGTGCAGCACAACCCAAACCAGAACTGGTTTCGTCTTCAGAATATGTCAGAGTTACTCTAACTCCGACAATGTTGAGATCTTCTGAATCATCAATAGCGTCTGTATGCATCTCTACGGTCAATGTCTGACCATCATTTACGTAATCGATACCATCTGCTAATTGCTCACTATCAAAACTTGCCTCTACCAACCAATCTCCAGAGGGCCCTCCTCCAGATTCTAAGGAATCAGGGCCAGCGAAAATATAGCTTGCTTCGACGACCGTCACTGGGGCTAAAATAACGAGTGCACCGATTCCTATTGTTTTGAAATCCGGCAAGTCAAATCGACCTAGTGGAGAAATATCCGAACTACGTAACTGATTCATCATAAAGTGGGTGATGAATGCGGCCCCCATTCCTGGGACCGATGGGAATATATCATCACCAAATCCACTGATAGACCACAATATCACAGTGACCAATGCTGCTAACATCATCGCCATAGTGTGGTTTGTATCTGGCTCATAACCGGCCCATCGGATAATCAGAATAGGAACGAAAATAGAGCCTAATCCATAGACGGCGAGAACTACCAATGCGAATACAGAATCCCCGCCGGGGACATACAACCCGAATATCGAAATCGCTGTTGCAAAGGCCGCTATGACCAATGTTACAATCTTAGTTTTCTTATGATCCTGGCTAATTTGTGGCATCACATCGTCAGTGAATGCTGCAGTACAGGCGAGCACTTGACTATCCGCTGTTGACATGGTAGCAGCGAATATTGACGCTAGGATTAGACCAACCCAAAATGGACCTAAGGTCTCCATCGCGAGCATTGGTAATCCAAGTTCAGGGTCAAAATCAGTACCAGTGAAAACTACCCGGCTGGCTAATCCTATGATGACCATAATCAGTAGGAAAGGGGTTTGCCAAGCGAAGAACCAGAGCATTGCTGTTTTCCTATCTTCATCAGTTCCTAGAGTCATAACTCGGGTCACAACTTGTGGTTGCCCAGCAACGCTAAGCCCACCCAGGAAGAAAGCGAATATCCACAAGCTTACTCCAAAGTTTAAGTCGGCAGGAACGATACTAGTTAGATTCGCATTCTGAGATTCCAGTCCCTCATGTAAACCAGAAATTCCACCTACCTCTTGCATAGCAACGTAACATAGTAGGCTTGATCCAATTATCATCACACTAGACTGAGCGGCATCTGTCCAGATTGATGCGCGAATCCCACCCGCGTAACAATAAGCGACCACTAGGACAAAACCAATCAGAATTCCAATCACTTCTGACCATCCTAACATGACGTAGAGTGCTTTTCCTCCACTGGTTAGTTGGGCTGCAGCATAAACTGCAAGGAATAGAACTGAAAGAACAGCAGCAAGTTTTGCCTCAGGCGAACCTGTTACATTGGAAACCAAAGAAGATAGTGAACGAACTCCTCTTTCATTTGCTGCCTGTTGAATGAACTTATACAGCCAAATCCATGCAACAATTTGGCCTACCATCGAGCCAAGACCAATCCAAATAATCGAGTATCCCATCGTGTATGTAAATCCGATAAAACCGATGAACATGTATCCTGAATTCCAGGTACTAACAGCCGATAAAGCCGCCAATGCAGGGTGCATTCCACGACCTGCGACAAGATAGTCATCGGTCGTGTCTTCCTTGACCCACATGCTGGCTAATCCAATGCCAGCAAAGGCACACATGAATAGCAAGAACGAGGCTACTAGGACTAGGTCCATCGGACCTAGGGGTGGGTTGGTTCACTATCAACGATGGGGCTAATCTGCCTCAAATTATCTAATCAAACTTGAACCATAGGTCTGCTAGAACCACAGGAAGGACACTGCTGTTCCTCGCTTTCTCCATATTCATGCTTGCAAGCAGGACATGTTGGTGAAAGTACGAATTTATTTTCTGAAGTAACTTCGACTTTCTCTTCATCGACTCTCTCGAAATTCATTACATCTCTTTCGATTTCTTTCATCTCGAATCTACCAGGGCCACCTATCTTCAGCAAAATATCAGGAGGCAGGGAGACAGTTCCTGAATCATCTACGATTAGTTCTCTTGAATCCGACAAGTCACCAATGTCGACATCGGTTCCATGTTGTGCAATGAAGCGGCCTTCACGCAGTTCAAGCGAACGCTCACAGAAGGAAGCGACCTCTCTATTGTGGGTGACAAGAAGGAAGGCGACGTCCTCTTCTTCATGCAATTGTCTGAACAAATCTAGAACCTCTCGACTAGTAATTGGGTCGAGGGCACCTGTAGGCTCGTCTGCCAGAATAAGTTTAGGATTGGTAATCAAGGCACGCGAGATAGCGACCCTTTGTTGTTCTCCACCAGAGAGTTCTTCGGGCATTCCGTAAGCTCTCTCAGCCATACCTAATCTTTCCAATAAGGCCAATGCCTTCTTCCTAGCTGGCCTCGCTAAAACACCTTGATGAAGAAGAGGCTGAGCAACATTATCGATTGCATTAAGGTGAGGCAAGAGGTTGGAATCTTGGAAAATAAATGAGACTGTTTCTTGCCTTAACTTGACCAAGTCAGGGCCGGTAAGTCTAGTCATTCTCTTGCCACCCAATTCAACTGAACCTGCGGTGGGTTTCATGAGACCTCCGAGGCATTTTAGCAATGTTGACT
>CALEIW010000162.1 GCA_937876055.1 uncultured euryarchaeote | reverse complement strand
GCCCACAATCCACCTAATCCAATTCCTATGGTTCCGATTAGGAATCCTGCTCGTGCCCAGTGTAGCTGAGCCTCGTGAACTTGCCTTGCATTACTACCTTTGATGAGTCCGGCTAGAGCTATGCTTGCAACTGCTAGACAAAGTGAGTAATAAGCAAAAACAAGCGGTGGGTGGATTACCATTAGGTCGGTTTGTAGTAGAGGATTCAGAGTTCCTCTCCAACCCGTTGACTCTGCAAAAGGGGAGAGTATCCAAGAAATTACAATTATCGCAGCGGTACAACCGTGCATTAGTCTAATTTCAACTGAATTAGAGACACTGCGCCCCGACATGAACCAAGTGACAGTACCCATTATTGCCGCCCAAAGCAGAAGTGGCCCAGCTCTACCTCCCCAAACAGCAGAGATTCGATAGAGCAGTGGTAATTCTTCTCCACCATATCTCGAAACCAAATCTAAAGCTTGGAAATCGAATATGAATGCAGTCGTCAAGAATACCCAAGGTGCGACTTGAGCCGCTAAAGTAGTATGTCTTGCTAGAGGTTCTCCTGCTGGTAATCGTGAGAAGCACCAAATTAGGCTGGACACTACCGCCAGCAACATTAGGAGATTTCCAACAGTTGGGAGTATCGAATCACCAGCCGTAGAACTTCGCCCTTGAATAACCGAATGAAAGCATTGCAGGTATAATCCGCTTTCCGTAAAGGCTTGGTCTTCGCATCAATAGTCTCAGGCAGACCGCTAACTTTCCATGAGGCCCCATATTGCTCATTTCATCTGGGAAGCACTGAGCCATGATCGACATATCCTCATCGCTGAGGTCGAATAAGGCCGACTTTCCCCGCAATATTTTCCCGTAAGGAGGGAATTCATCGCTCCAGAGTTTCTGATAACGAGACATTTTGTTCGCCGAGAGGTCATCGGCTGCTATTTGCTCGGCAGCAACTTCGGCTGCGAAGGTGGCCGACTTTAGAGCAAGATGTGAGCCACCTTCGAACAATGGTGATGTGAAGCCGGCTGCATCGCCCACCAGCATCAGCCCATCATCATAGGTAAATTCGAATGGCCCTGATATTGGAATCGTACCACCAAAGGCTGGATTGCCCTTTTCCTTCCATGGAGGTGGAACTTGTTCCAGTTCTTTGAAGTGGGTTGCTTCAATGAATTCGTCCAGGGCCTTCTTTGTTCGAGGCTTATCCTCTGTAACCAAACCTACATTTGCCCTGCCATCGCACTTTGGAATCATCCAAAGGTAACCCTTTTCGGCGTACTCCGGCCAAATGTAGAAGTCAAGATAATCATCTGTTGGGACTTCCAGCATCTCGTATTGCATTCCAGCAATAACCTGACCTCGAGGATTTAGATCGAGGATTTTAGAAGCTACTCCGGCTACTCCTGAAGCATCGATGACGACCTTTGTTTGGATTGGGAATTGGTCACCATTACCATCACAAAGCCAACCTGTGAACTTACCTGACTCATCGTGTTGTTTCTCCATAGTGCGTAGTTTGTGAGACAGGTGTAATTGAGCTCCTTCTGAAATCGCTTCTTCCGCAATCCAGCGCTCGAATAGATGCTTTTCCAAAACGTAGCCTTCCTCGGTGAGTTTCTTAGCAGTTCCATCTGGGAATATCACACGAATACCATGCACTCGCTTACTGATTACATGAGCAGGCAGGTCGAGTTTGAGATTATCACAGGCAATATCAGAGATACATTCACCGCAGTGGACAGGAGTTCCAATTTCTGGATGATCCTCGATTAGAATCGTCTTGAGCCCTTTTCTAGCACTGTGAAGAGCGGCGTTCCCGCCACCCGGTCCGGCTCCGATGACCAGCACATCGCAGGTCGTGATGTCTTCCGCCACGATGGTTGGCAAGATGGGATAGGCCATGAATCCGTCGGCTAAATTGTCCAAAATGTCATGACGAACATATTCAACGGTGAATCGCCACGCGCGGTTATGACTTGGCGTAGGCTATCGCGTTACATCGACGCGTTGGACAGTTCAGGAGAGCTGCGTAGAGTTAGCGAACCGATAGACTGTGTTCTAGAAGCTGGGACCATTGCTGATAAGTTGGTCAAGTCCAAAGGGCCTGCGGTTTTGTTCGAACAGCCGCGATTGGCTGATGGTTCGATTAGTGAATTTCCATTGGCAATGAATCTCTTCGGAACATATGAGCGAACCAATCGTGCTTTGGGTGTCGAAGAACCATCAGAAATTGGTAATAGAATGGTCGGCTTGATGAAGCCCGACATAGGTGGAATACTTCGAGCGCCATGGACTGGAATTCCTCTCGCTTTGCAGGGAATGTCGATGGCGCCCAAGAAGGTCAGAAAGGGGGCATGCCAGCAAGTTCGCATGGCTGACCCTGATGTGACAAAACTACCGATTCCAACCACTTGGCCAGAAGATGGTGGTCCATTCATTACACTACCATTGGTAGTAACTGCTGACCCGAATACAGGAGTCCACAATATGGGGATGTATCGAGGCCAAATCTTCGGACCTAAAGAGGTGGGATTGCATTGGCAGCGTCATAAGCATGGAGCTGACCACGCTACCGATTCCGGCGATAACAGAATGCCTGTTGCAATCTGTATTGGCGGGCCGCCGGAATTGATTTTCTCAGCCATAGCCCCACTTCCAGACAATTTGTCTGAATATGAATTTGCAGGCTTACTCGGAGGTAGCCGACTACGACTGACAAAATGTCTGACTAACGATCTCTATGTTCCAGCCGAAGCCGACTTCGTAATCGAAGGTTATACCATTCCTGGAGAGACTAAACTCGAAGGACCATTTGGTGATCACTTCGGCTACTACTCATTGGCTGAGCAGTATCCCTTCATGCACGTAACCGCAATCACTCACAGGAAGAATGCGGTCCTACCAGCAACCATAGTTGGAGTTCCACCAATGGAAGATGGATATTTGGGTGAATCGGTGGGAGATGCCTTCCGTCCTGTTCTAAAATTTCAACACAGAGACGTCATTGATCTATTCCTACCATTGGAAACAGGATTCCATAATCTAGCGATTGTGGCTAGCAAACAACGCTATCCTCGACAGGCTCGCAAGACTGCATTGGGGTTACTTGGCGCTGGTCAATTGATGTTCCTAAAATCGATTGTCGCTTGCGACCCAGAACATCCTGTGAAAGACCTAGATGCCCTTCTTGACGTTCTGGACTCAAAGGTAGACATCTCGGGCGATGTACAAGTTCTGAAAGGTCAAGTTGCTGACTCACTTGCCCATGCCTCGCCTCACCTAAATGTCCATGACAAGGTGATGATTGATGCTTCAAGCCCAACTCATGATGACCCAATGTTTGGGCTGACTATTCCAGATGGACCCGGTGAATCACTGGTTGACTCTGTAAGCCAAATTGAAGGAGTTACTCAAGTCAGAATGCTACGTCCTTCTATGATGGTTGTAACCACACATATCGAAGGCGGACCAAGGCCAGAAGAATCGGTTGAAACCGTCGATGAGGAAGGTGCTACAGCGCAGAGAGAACATATCGAAAATCTCCGAGATGCTATTTGGTCGCTAGATGGCTCAGAAAATCTGCGCTGGCTATTCATCACCGATGATGATGCAGACTTACAGGCAGATGGATGGAGAAGGAAACTTCTGTGGCAATTCTTCTGTAGATTTGACGTTGCAAGAGACTTACATTTCGATGAAAATCGTTCTCGACTTGCTTGGGATGCAACAGCACCGATTCCAAGCGAGACTGGCCCCTATCCAGTTAGGCGCTGGCCGGGGGTTACTCTTCATGACCCTGAAATAGAGGCTAAGGTTGATACTTGGATGAAACAAAACAATCTATGAGGTCGAATTATGGGACTCAAAGAAATTCTCGAATTCGTCAAAGTCGAGCATACTCTCTTCTCATTACCATTCGTTCTAATCGGTTACATTCACGCTCACAATCAATTCATCGATGAACTCCCAAGCGACTCGAGTTGGATGTCTATTGACATTGTTTGGATTCTAATTGCAGCTGTCGGGGCAAGGGGTCTTGCAATGACTCTAAATCGTATCATTGATCGTGATATTGATGCTCAAAATCCACGTACTGAAAGCCGACACCTAGTAAGTGGCTCGATGTCAATGAGAACCGCTTGGAATTTAGCTGTGGCATTCTTGATTATGCTTTTATTCGGTGCCTGGCAATTAAATGAAGTCGCTTTGATGATGGCTTGGTTACCTGTATTGGCATTCGTGATTTATCCATACACTAAGCGATACACTTGGGGTTGTCACCTTTGGTTGGGGCTATGCCTTGGTTTGGCTCCAGCGGGCGCTTGGTTGGCGCTTTCGGCTGATGTCCATGGATGGGATGCAATACTAGATTCACATTGGTATCCTACCATTTTCTTCATCAGTTTAGGAGTAGCTCTGTGGATTACTGCCTTTGATATCAATTATGCTCGCATGGATGTTGAAAGCGACCGCAAACAAGGAATTCATTCGTTCCCTGCGAGATTTTCCGAACAAGCAACTACACGAACATCGGTACAACTGACTTTACTCTGGTTTGCATGCTTTGCAATCGCCGACCCGATGGATGAGATCTATTTCCTAGCAGCCGCTGGAATCATGGCGATTGCAAATATCGCTGTCATCATTGCTAGAGAAAGAATTGCAGATTTTCAAACGACTCTGTTCCGAGTTTCGATGCTAACCGGATGGGTCTTGCTAGCGGCCGTAATCATGCATGAACCAAGCGCTGTTGGAACGCAATAAGAGGTTAGGTTCAACATCAGAGTTCAATAACTCCCAAGATAAGCACGATATCCCTCAGGTGATGCCAATGTCAGATATCAGCATGTTCCATCTTCATTCGGAATATGATACAGCAGGGGATCAAGAGCAAGCTATTGACAGACTTATGGAACAAATCGAAGAAGGTCAAGAGCGCTGTGTCTTGATGGGAGTTACCGGTTCTGGCAAGACCTTCGCTATGGCAAATATTATCCAGAGATTGGGATTACCTACGTTGATTTTGTCTCATAACAAAACACTCGCTCGACAGTTATGGCAAGAGATGAGCGAGCTGTTTCCAGAGAATGCTGTCGAGTACTTCGTTAGTTACTACGATTACTACCAACCCGAGGCTTA
>CALEIW010000161.1 GCA_937876055.1 uncultured euryarchaeote | reverse complement strand
CTTGAGGCTTCTGGAATTCATGTTCGAGCGAAAACTCCGAATGTACTTGCTGAAGAAGCGCCTGAAGCGTACAAAGATGTGGATGAGGTAATTGCTCTTACAAATGCCGCAAATCTAGCCAGACCTGTTGCCAGACTAAGGCCATTTGCTGTAATTAAAGGATGAAAACGGGCTGGACATCACTCACGGTCGCGATATTGTATTTCTATCACAGCATTATTTTCCATTACGTAATTTTCGTATTCAAAATTCTGTGTACCATTTACGAACATCACGACTTCTTTATTTTCGTTAGCAACTTGACCCAGAATATGACTGTCATCAAATTTCTCACCCCAGATAGCAAAGAAAGCACCTACTGTAACATTCATTTCTCCTGGTGTTTCAATATGCAGTCTCCCGGTAGCATCATGTGTATGCACTCCACGCATTCCATTTGGACAGACTGAATCTCGTATTCCGACATCTTCTGGTATTGGTACATTTTCGCCATTAATTGATAGTGAAAGTGTTGCGTGAATATGGTTGATATCCCCACTGTGATCCGCTAAACAGACTTCTAAAACTTCCCAATCAGGATATTCGGAATCAGAATCCAGCAATACAATACCGGCGAATGCTAAGGTACATACTAAGCCTGCTGCAAGGAAAACTTGCGCTTGATCCATGAATCCCCGGACCGGTCAAGCGATAATGAATGATATCCTGAGAAGTTCATGGTTGATGCAGGTTCGACGCCTGAATGGTGGGATTCCGCAAAACTAGCAATTTCTACCTCTGATACTTTGCTAAAAGATGTAATTGAAGAATTTGAAGAGCCTAAATTGAGTAGTCGAGGCGACCTATTTGCGACATTAGTCAAATCTATTGTTGGACAACAAATTTCGGTGATCGCCGCCTCAGCAATATGGTCTCGATTCGAGGATTGTGTAGGTGAAGTAACACCAGAATCGATACTTGCAAAACGCCATCAAGAACTCAAAGAAGTGGGCTTATCTAACAGAAAGGTGGAATATATATTGGGAATAGCTCAGGCTTGGATAGATGGATTTGGTGAAATTGATTGGGATCTAATGAGCGATGAAGAAGTAATCGAAGAACTTGTAAAATTACGTGGAGTGGGGCGCTGGACGGTACAAATGCTGCTAATTTTCGCCCTGTTGCGTCAGGATGTTTTTCCAATTGATGATATTGGCCTAATCAGAGGTATGGAGAAATTATACAATTCAGGAAAAGCATTGGAAAAACCTCAGTTGTATGAGATTTCTGAAAATTGGAAACCATACCGTACTATCGGCGTTTGGTATATTTGGAGATCAATAGATCCAGAACCCGTGGAATATTGACTCACATCGAATATCCGCGTTTTGGTTGGTTTGGTATCTGAGGAGTATTTCCTGATTGAACTCCATCAGCTTCCTCCATAATTATCGTAAGAAGGGTGTGGACAAGCGTCCTCAAATCCTCTAGTTCTCCTCTCAATTCTTCTACAGTAACCTCATCGCTATGCTGGTCCAAGTCCCCATCCCCCATCGAGGAGAATTCATCCCCTCAAACAAAAGTTCGGAATTCTGGGGTCTATAAACTCCACAGGTTAGCCTGTCGGCCAAATTGGGTTTCGCGTATAGTTCAGTTGTATTTCGAATCTATGAATCTTGCACGATTTCATTCGCTTTCAGAATCATCATCTTCGTACTCATATTCTTCATCATCGTATTCGTAATCTTCTTCGTAATATGAATCATCATCGTCGTAGTAATAGTCATCATCACCACTCCTAGACCTGCTAACAAAGAATCCTACCATTGCAACTGCAACGAGGAATATTCCTCCCATAATGAGGTATACCATCATATCTTCATCAGTTCCTTCGTCTGTAATTGGTGCTTGCACAACTAATCCGCTTACAGGATGTGCAGGGTTGTCAAAGTCATCATCAACAATAATGTACAACACAGGTTGTCCTGGTGCTCCAGCAACCCATTCGAATCTTGCATATACCGATGAGGTCTCAGCAGACAGTTCTAGTTCCATACCACTTGATTCTGTCTCCCACTTTCCGTCTCCAGTCAGTTCGTAGAGGTTAATCTCTATCGTACCATCTCTCTTTCCACTGTTGGACCAATATGTCTCGATTACAACAGTTGTATCTTGGAGAGGATCCTTTGGCGTAACAACAACGTTGTCTAGAGATGGATTGAACTCCATCACTCTCAGAGCAACAGCTCTTGGGGATTGTTCACTACCCAAGCCTTGGATTTCATTTCCTGCCTTATCGGTTGAAGTCACCCAGAACATGATTCTGTCGCCATTTTCAATTGTAAAGCCTTCAAGATTTGGTGTGAAGTCTAGCTTTCCTTGGAATACTTGACTTCCTTCCTCCACCAACAAGAGGCTGAGACTACCGGTATCTTCTGTGCCTGCCACCGGCTGGTTATCTCTTAGGTAAATCCAAGCGACTTCAAGATCGGAATCAGGCATACCGATTTCATCAACAATGGTCAACGATACTAGAACTTCTTCCAGAAGGTCAGATTCCAACACAGTCAGGGATGAATCAGGATAAGTCATTTGATCGAATAGAACAGTTGGAGATTTACTGTCCACTGTGATTTTTCCGTCGGTGTTTGTAGAGGTAGTTCCCATTCCTGGAACATTTAGGACAGTAGTGGTTACATTCATCGTAGGATTGAATGGCGCCCGCATCGGGAGTGTCATCGAAGCATGCCATTCTCCCTCTTCGCTAACATCCGCAAGAGAACTAATTGCTTCTGTACCATAAACTAAGGTCATCTCTACTTGTAAGTCATCTGGAACTTCAGTGAATATTTCTCCTGAACCGGCATAGAATACTTCACCAGTCATCTCGAATTCATCTCCCTGCCTTAGGTATAGGTGAGCGTCCTCTGTGACTACTATTGGAGGTGTCAAATCAGACATTTCAGAAGCTACGGCAACAAGCGAATTATCTAGCACCCAAGTCAATTCTCCGATGTTATTTACATATGCGACTTCAGTAATCTCATCGATGATGCTGACGCTTGGTTTACATCCAAATTGACCTTCTTCCCATGGGTATTCCCATGATAGTTCAAACATCATTGCGAGTTCTATTACCGCTGGGGTGATTTGCTGTGTCTGTACGGTTAATGGAGACACCATAGAGTCGTCTGCAGTCCATAACTCACCAGTAACAGGATTGTAGGAAACCTCGCCTAGATTGTCATCGAGACGATCTCCGCACAGCATTATGGTAATATTATCCAAAGTTTGCAATCCATTAGGTTCGCTTATCTGCATAGTAAAGGTATGAGGGACGCCTGCGAGAAGATAGCCTGTGTATCTGTCTAGGTTGAATCCATTGTTTACAATTTCAGTAGGCTCATCGGTAGCCACGATTACACTAGCCCAAGAGCTATCTGCACCTGGACCGCCGCCTGTTCCGCCTTCCTGATAAGTCAAGCCTGCCCAATCAGTTCCTTCAAGATAAACGTGAACCGGGCTGTTGAAAGATTGTCCGGAAACATCTATTCCAGCAAAATTCACTTGTTGCTCTCCAGTCATTCCGGCTGAAAGTGGTTGGACCTGTGAAAGGTATTCTTCTTCTTCAGCGATACCGTTTGAGTTAGCATCATCAGAATCCGCTCTCCAATAGTGCATGGTTAATGTTTCACCTCTAGCCTGTGGCTCTTCAATCGTCACAAAGAGGCTGAGTGGTTGAGATGGATCCCAAACCTTCCCGTTAGCATTTTGCAAACCAGATGGAGTCATTACCTGAAGTGGTCCCGCAGTCGGAGGAGTGTAGTCATTGACCATTACCACAATTGGTGGTTGGCCAGATTTGTCTTCGCCGCCTATAGAACCTGATAGTGGGCCAATTCTGAACAGTTCTGGAGATGCTGAGATTTCCGATAGTCCCGTTGGAGTACTGAATGTTCCAGAGAACACTCCGTCGTCATAGGAATCTAGCAGCAAGAGCGACCCCGATAGATTTAGTCGGACTTGGAAATCAGACCCCATTGGCCTTGTATCCAGTGAGTTCTGGAATCTAACCGATCCTGTTACGTTAATTTCACTGCCTTCCAAAATTGGGAATGGATAGAAGGTTGAGAACTGATTCGAAATTAGTCGGCCATATTGGTCACGGATTTCAAATGAGTCGATTTGCAAATCATTCTCTACTGCATTGCCGCTAGTACCACTAGCGGAATTTGCAGGCCATATAGAGACTCCATCGCCGTCGATCGCTTGAGTAATCCAATTAATTCGATCTAAATCATTCCAGTTCCATGAGATGTCAAATTTCCAAGTAACCTGAACATCCATCCAACCGTCTCCGCCATCTACAACAGATACTGTGCTGGAAGATGTATCAAGAGACATCAACTGAGACCCGGAGGTCTGGGAGAATGCAACTGAACCGGAATTCATACCCCATGAACCATCATCAGAATTGCTTACTTCAAAGGAAATGGTTTCTCCGTCTGAAGCATGACCATCCAATGAAATGGATTCCAATTCGGAGTTATCATACAAATGTCGGTGATTTGTGACAATTTCATACATTGTACCGTCCGGATAGAACACTTGTGGTACTGCGAAATCCTTGTTTGTAATCATCAATTGATGAGAAATTTGCCCATTAATCGATATTTGACCAGCAGGTGCAGTGATATTTGTTGGTATGTTGATATTCACTGCACTAGGGTTCTCAGCCGCAGCTGTAGCATGGTAAGCTGCAAGAGATGTTTCCAGATCAGAAACTGTTTCATATAATGAATAAGATATAGCTAATCTAGAGAGGGTAATGGTCTGAGTTGTGGAACTTTCTAATGTAACATCAACCTCTTTCCAGTCTCTTGAATTGGCATTTGAGTCAGTCCATGAGCTGCTCATGGCCGATATTGACGCAACTTGGTTAGGAGAGAAGGTGAAGTAAGTCAAGTACTGATCTGATGAAGAAGTGTATTTTTGATATCCATTAACACCAATGTCAATCGAACTATCAAAGCCATCAGAATCAGAAGTGATAGCCAGTAATCCAGAATGTGCAACTGCACCATCTGGGATTAGGATAGTCAAACTCTCCTGTACACCTGAAGTTAGTGATATTTCCATAGATGTCGAACCCATTTGATTGGGGTTAGCACTTGCTTCTTCTGCCAACATCGTGGTTTGCCAACCTAGATGTCCACGACCTTGAGAATATGGGAAGTCCCAATCATCTGAATCATCTTCAGCAACATCAATTGCAACATCTCTTGCGGGCTCTGCATAGACAGGTGTAATCAACATCTCTTCGATATATCCGTTTGGAGGCAAGGTTACTTCAATTGAATATCCATTGATTGGATTAGCGAACGAAACATAACCCCCCGCTGTATTGTTTGCAATATTGTTTCCATTAGCATCTAGCACCTGAACCAGAACATTGTTCGAGGAATTTCCAAGGAAATTAAGTCTCTTAATTGGCCTGACTGAATCAATGTAATCAGATGTTATTGTACTTGTGATAGCAGTTGCATTCAACAAGTCATCAATCACCTCAATTCCGGAAGGTATGTTCCAACCATTGAAATCGAATAATTCTGCAGAAAGGATTCTAGGACCTCCAACTTCGACATGCCTAATAATTGGAGTAGAAATTGTACTAGACGAAGATAATTCTAACCTCACTTTAATTGTGGAGTGAGTTTCGGAATCTACTCCAGCCAAATTAATCGGGAAATCGAGTGACTCAAAACCAATTATTGGCTCTTCGGTAGTCGCATCTAGAATAGAGCCTGTCACCGTCGAATTGTCATCCACCTTGCCTTCAATCTCTACGATACCCATGTTGAATGAATCTAATCCATTGAGTTCTATAGGTTGGCTAATCCAATCGCCAGGGCTGCTGAAGTACCCCTGCCTAACGCCCACGTTGTCAATGAACCAACCCTGTTGAAGGGAACTGGAGTAACCGTATTTGTCAGCGGCAATAAATTTGAATCTGACATCGCTACCTGCCCATTCGGCCATTGATAATTCAAACGAGGTGAAGTCAGTATCTCCGCAACTAACATCTGTCCAAATAGGCATTCCATCTAGATTTGTTAAGATGTAGTAAGTTCCAGACACATATGTTGCCATAGTGTCAGTGTACCATCCTGGGTTTACAAGTTCCCAAGGGCCACCATCTACCTCTACCATCAAGGCGCCACCGTTCATGTGACCCTGCCAGTTATTGTATTCCCAACACATCCACATATCGAATGTGAAGAAAGATATTCCAGATTCTGGAACGGAGATATTAGGCGATACTAAACTTGCTTCTTTTACGCTTCCAGTGAAGGAGCCTCCCGCGCCTATAGCGTAGACGTAGGGGAATGAAGCGGCTTCAGAGGGGCCATAATCATCAGAAACAATCGGTGTCAAATCCCAGCCACAAATATAGTTGTTCGAGCAGGTTTTGGTATTGGTTCTTGTAAATCCATCAACATCATCGACTTCCGGTTCAGTAACAGCTGAGTCTTCGAAACCATGAAGATTGTCGATGAAACCAGAAGTTAGAGTCAGGAAACGCCATTCATTTCCAGATGGTGATGTAGGAGTATTTGCATCTGGGTAAACACTGTAGAGAGTTGCACCAGATGAGTCAACTGGCCTGAAACCATAGAGTGTTAATCCTTCTCTCCCATCTGGATCTGGTGCGTTGGTAGCGCTCTGTCCATAACCAACACTTCCGTCAGTCTGAACTACGAAACGAATGGTGATGTTCGGCACTTGGTAGGCGGTTGGAACATCGCTAAGGATAGTAACTAAGCCTCCACTATCATCTCCGTAGCTATTACCATCCATATCTGAATAACCATAGTTAGGAATAGATCCCGAACGTGAGCGACATTGAGTTGAGGTACTACTACTTGTGGAAGTAATATCTGTCCAAGTACCTCCATTATTATTTGATAATTCAAAACATGCATTATCCCAACCGGATCCTTCTAAGTCCCAGTGAATATCGAATTCAATGTCAGTAGCTCCTGTCAAATCTAACCCTGAATATGTCAGATAGCCTAGTTGATTATGACCATAGTAACAATAGTTTGTGTACATGTAAGCCGCATATCCATTCACATCACATCCATGATGCCAAGCACCACTGTTATCACCATCATTGTGATAATT
>CALEIW010000160.1 GCA_937876055.1 uncultured euryarchaeote | reverse complement strand
CTACGTCGAGGCTGGTTGCGAAATAGCACATGAATACTATCTCGCCTTATTGGTGGACAGAGAAGAAAAGCAAGTACTAATTATGGCCTCAACTGAAGGTGGAATGGATATTGAAGAAGTTGCCGAAGAGACTCCTGAAGCTATCCACAAAATTTGGGTGAATCCATCAACTGGTTTACTAGACTCACAAAAGGAAGACCTCGGCACCTCTCTCGACCTCTCTGGTGCAGCATTAGAGGACTTTGTAGGAATGATTGGAAGTCTTTACGATCTATTCGTGTCGAACGATTGTTCAATGGTAGAAATCAATCCATTGGTTCGAACAAAATCTGACGAAATAGTTGCTCTCGATGCAAAGGTTGGATTTGATGAAAACGCCTCATTCAGGCACAAAGAATGGGAAGATTTGAGAGATTATTCAGAGGAAGAACCTACTGAAACTCGAGCCAATGAAGCCGGCCTCTCCTACGTCAAACTCGATGGAGACATAGGTTGCTTAGTCAATGGAGCTGGCCTAGCCATGGCAACTATGGATGTAATCAAACTCTACGGGGGCGAACCGGCTAATTTCCTTGATATCGGCGGAGGAGCAGATGAAGCCAAGGTTCAGGAAGCCTTTGAGATAATCCTCGAAGACCCCAACGTCAAGGGGATATTAGTCAATATCTTTGGAGGTATTCAACGCTGTGATATTGTTGCAAAAGCGGTACTTGCTGTCTCAGAAAAGATGGGGTTACAAGTTCCATTAGTAATCCGTTTATCAGGAACTATGTTTGAAGAGGGAAGAGCAATTATCGATGCCTCCGACCTTGATTGTACATCTGTGGAGACATTGGCTGAAGGTGCTGAAGCAATTGTTGGACTAATTGGAGGTGGTCAGTGATGGCGATTTGGGTTCAAGAAGATTCGAAATTACTAATCCAAGGAATTACCGGTTCACAAGGTAGGTTCCATGGTGAAAAGATGGTTGAATATGGCACCAATTTGGTCGGTGGTGTAACCCCTGGAAAGGGCGGTCAAAGTATAGAATTGGCAGGTAATGAATTCCCAGTATTCAATACTATGATGGAAGCCATCAACCAAACTGATGCGGACGCTTCAGTCATCTATGTCCCACCTCCATTTGCTGCTGCAGCAATCATGGAGGCTGCCGATGCCTTCCACCAAATCAAAGGAGAGGGAGTAATTGTATGCATCACCGAAGGAATACCAACTCTGGATATGGTAAAGGCAGTCGCTTACGTAAACGAAAGAGAAGGAATCAGACTCATAGGGCCAAACTGTCCTGGGATAATTACACCCGGAGATAATGGCGGTTGTAAAATTGGAATCATGCCAGGACATATCCACGCCAAGGGTAGGATTGGAGTAGTATCGAAATCAGGAACTTTGACCTATGAAGCAGTTGCACAAACCATGAGTATTGGAGAAGGACAGTCCACCTGCATTGGAATAGGCGGCGATCCAGTAAATGGAACAGGATTCATTGATTGTTTGTCCGCCTTCGAATCGGACCCTCAAACTGTAGCGGTAGTTATGATTGGTGAAATCGGAGGCACTGCTGAGGAAGATGCTTCTGAATGGGCAGCCGCGAACATGAGTAAACCAATCGTCGGCTTCGTAGCTGGTTCTACCGCTCCACCTGGAAAAAGGATGGGGCATGCCGGAGCGATTATCTCAGGCGGGAAAGGAACAGCCGCTGAAAAATTTGCAGCATTCGAAGCGGCGGGAATCCACATTGCAAGAGACCCATCTGAAATCGGTGCTGTCTTGAAAGTGGCTCTGGAAAAATCCGGTCTTCTATGAAGACCGATAGTTTTGACTTAGTATTCACGGTCAGACTTAATCCAAATAATGCGACGAGCCATTCGTGAGTTCGCAATCGCGAGTGGTTGTAATTGGTGGAGGAATAGCCGGTTGTTCCTCTGCACTCGCTCTTGCAGGAAGGGGTGTTAGTGTTACGCTGCTAGAGGCATCGCCAAGATTAGGTGGGCGTTATTGTAGTGTAGATATTGGCGGAATAGAACGACCAATTGACGGGACTCAAAATGTATTTTTCAGAAATTTCGAACGCTTTTTCCAATTACTTGCAACATGTGAGGCGAGAGAATCGGTAAAGTTACAAAACTCCACTTTGCTTGCATTTCTCGAAGTTGAGCAGAGAAGAATATCGAAAATTCGATCTGGAACCCTTCCTCCTCCAAACCATCTATCGGCGTCCTTTCTTAATGCTAATTTCCTAGGACTAGGGGATAAATTCTCAATGCAAAAGGCTGTCCAAGCTATGCAAAATATAGATGAAGAGCAAAGGCGGGAACTCGACGAGTTAAGTTTCCTCGAATGGCTAGAAAACAATGGACAGACTAAACGAGCAATCTCACGTTTTTGGAATCCAATAAGTAAATTGGCATTGAATGTAGATTGCTCTCAAGCAAGTGCCGCGTCTGCAATATTCTTGTTTAAGAAGGCCCTTATCGGAAATGCCAATGCATTAGATGTTGGTTGCTTTACAAACGACTTCACGAATGCAGTATCCTCTAGTCTACGGAGGACACTAGCGGCTTCTGGAGTGGATGTACTTCTCTCATCGCCTGTTACGAGCCTCTTTCGTGAAGAAGGCGTAGTCACCGGAGTCAATACAAAAGAGGGATTTCATGCTGCAGACAGAGTGGTAATTTGCACCCCAATCTCCGACACTGCAAGGCTCCTTACCGGTTCTTCTGCAAGCATGAAATCTCATGAAGTCGCAGAAAGTCTCGCAAAATTAGGCAACACATCTCAAATTGGCATTCATGCATTCCATGAAGGACCTATTTTACCACAAGGAATCCCATTTGTCAGTTGTTGTGATGAACCATTGATACAGATGTTATTCGATCGCTCTGGCGAACTTGATGATGGAAATAGAGGCGGTCTTCCCGGTCATTGGATTTGTAGCCCTGTTTCCCACGCAGACAAGTATCTAGAATGGGATGATGAATTGATAAGAACGGAATATCAAAGAGTAATTGACTCTGCATTCCCTAATTCTCCTGCTTTAATTGGTTTTCATGTTGTTAAAATAAATCGAGCCGCCACATCTATGAAGACAGGATCTCAACGCCTTCGACCAAATCCGCTTGATGCTGGAGAGGGAGTGATTTTGGGGGGCGATTGGATCAATATCGATTGGCCCTCAAGTCTAGAGGCTTCGACTAGAGCGGGCCTCGTAGCGGCTGCAACATACCTTAGAGAAAGTGGAGTTACAGAATTTGCAGAATGGAATCATGAAGAAAAATGGCCAGATTGGCCAAATTCTGCCAATAAAGAAGACGAAGATTGGAGAATATGGAAATAAAGTAAGCAACGAAGCAATCAACACATAAGCGATTGTGGGCGAGGTGATAATAAGATGGCTGGGATTATTGATGAGCACATCGATGGATTGCTCAAGGCGACTTCTCGTTCGTTTCATTTGACCCTAACAAGCCTACCGAATACTGTCAGAGACCAGGTAGGTCTACTGTATCTCCTAGCCCGCTTAGCGGACACAATTGCAGATTCAAAAACCGAGGACGTAGAATCCTTGATAGAAGCTCTCGATGGATATCACAACCACTTGCTAAGTGAAGAAAAAATAGACTTATCGAATATTGCCAAGTTACAGGAGGATGCAGATGAAAAAAGACTTCTTGAAAACCTAGAATCCGTAGTAAGTGCATATCGAAACATGGACACTAAAGATTCTCGATTAATGCAACGTTGTCTCGACGTAATTATCTCAGGGCAACGACTTGATTTGGTTCGTTTCGGCGCCCTTGGGTCGGAACTAACCTGCTTGGAAAACGATGCCCAATTGGACGATTATG
>CALEIW010000159.1 GCA_937876055.1 uncultured euryarchaeote | reverse complement strand
TACAGTGATTAATTGCCATAGTGCCCACGTGAATGCATGCAGAGGCGTGTTTGGTGTCAACTAGTCACGGTAATGCGTACACTAGGCATTAGTGGCACAGCAGGTGAAAGGCTGGCAAAGAGTTGGTTACCAGTAATTCTACTCTCCGGTTGGTTGGTGGCATCTTTTGGAGAGTTAGGGTGGGATGTCTGGCCCCCAATTATCGCGTCGACGGGGCTAATTCTCGTACTGGTCACAATCATTCTCAAGGATTCGTTTTTTTCGAAGAGAGACTTGAGATGGTTATTCGTGCCGGCTTTTGCGGTGATTTTGGGTTGGATTGATCCGCTTTGGTCGAGTCCAATGCAGTGGGATCAGGCCGACCACCTGCAAACTGCAAACAGATACCTGGGTAGATGGAGCTGGGAGCCATTCCATCAGGATATGGACTTCTCGTTCCGACCTAAAATAATGTCTGGATTGCTCGCGATTGAGATTGGGTTGACAGGAAGTAGGTACGAGGTTAATTTCGTGCCGATTGCATGTCTTGTCGCGTGCGGCTGGCAAATTCAAGCCCTGGCGGAAAGAGGCAATGGGGCCCTTGGGGGCGTAACTGCGACCGCGGTGGTTCTGGCCCTTCCAACCATGCTATTATTCGGGCGAACAGCGTACCTAGAGGCTTTGGCCACAGGAGGATTGGTGATGGCCTTCAGAATCGCACTGGATGTGTTGAACGATGACGTTCTGAACAGAGCTGACTATATCGGACTGGGCATAGTTGCATCTTTAGTGGGCGCAGTAAAATATCCATACCTATACCTAGGAATTTCGCTCCCAATTTGCATCTGGGCAATGCATCGGCACAGGAATGCGATTCCTGTTTTCTTGGGTTCATGGATTTTGTTTCAATTGCCTTTTTTGGTTTCTGATATGATTGACCACGGGAGTCCTTTCGCCAGTTTTGAGCCCCAGGCATTGGGAGTTGTGAATAGCATGACTGATGAAGTCGGAAACTACGGCCTAGCGATGGCGATCAACGACATATCGGCCGAAGTCGGCTTCACACTGATGGTGTGCTTCCTCACTGCAAGCTGGCTCTGGATTAGGCAGGATACGCTCCGAAGATTTCCGGTAATGGCATCAATAGCGCTTCCTAGTATGGTCATTTTTACGGTTGTACTTGATTTCGGATATCCGAGATATCATTTGCCTTGGCTTTCTGTTTTGATTTGCCTAACTTGCAATTGGGCTTTTCAGAATCTTGAGTCCTTAGCCGACAAAGCGACAATCAATACTGAAATCGCTGGTTCTTTCCTGGTGATGCTATTGCTGTCCCATCATGTCACATCAGTTGCAGTGGATTCCCTCGAAAACAGGGAGAATGGTCTTAGTGTAATTCAATACAGAGAGCGCTATTTGGATGAATTTGTCGAGATTGGAAATCATCTGCCATCTGATGCCATTGTTCTAGCCGGTTTTGACATAACTCTGGGCGTTAGATATGGGGTCCCGACATATCGTTTCGGTCCTTCTGATGATCCTATTCACGATTCAATAGAAGTCGTCGATGCAACCCATGTAATCATAGGAGGGGTGGCATCTAGGTTTGAGTGGGAGTCTGAGCCTTTGTACATTCTTGGAGCGCCAATTGACCCAATCGCCAGTTCATCTAGAGAAGTTGTTTATGCTTCTCTCTGGTCGACAAATAACACCAGGGGTA
>CALEIW010000158.1 GCA_937876055.1 uncultured euryarchaeote | reverse complement strand
GAATGCAGTGCAATCAAGCGACGGCAGCCTTGATGCGATTACCGTTCTAGCATATGCGGACACTCCGGATGCACATCCAAACCTTGCGAGAGATCAGACCTATTCTCACTTACTTGCGCTTGAGGAAAACGGAAACATTAGTCAAGAAAATGGAAAATGGCTGTTTGTTAAGGGGAATTGAAATGCAGTCGGATTTGTGGCAAGAAATTCCAGAATTTGACGGAGCGGACGTCGAACAGAAATGGATTGAGGGAAAATCTGGATACAACCTTAGGGTCCTACATTGGACTCCAACAAATGAAGATTGTAAAAAAGCAAGAACTCTCGTAATGATTCCCGGCTGGAACTCGGTACCAGATGGATGGTTCCCAATCCTATCCGAATGGGTCAAGCAAAGACCTGTTGTTTACATTGAAACTAGGGAAAAAGGAAGTTGTCGAATTAACGAGACAATTTCCAAAGAATCGTTCCAAATTCAAAATATCGCATCCGATTTACCAATCATTTTGGCAAGGATAGGACTTGACCCCTCAAACTGTGACGCAATGGGTTCATCATTGGGCGCTACACTATTACTCGAAGGACTTAGAGAAGAAACATTGGTTTTTCGAAGTATAGTGGTCTTATCTCCAAACCTAGCATTCGTTCCTCCGATTTGGGCAAGGCCTCTAATTTTTGCACCATTATTCTGCTACAACGCATTGGTTAAATTCGTAATTTGGTATCTGGACAAGCGCCTGAAAGAAGAAGGTCAGAGAATTCGTTATCGACGAACCCTATTAGCCGCTCCAATCGATAGACTCAGGCTTTGTTCGATGGTTTTCAGAAAATACAAGATGAATCTAGATTTCTCCAATACTGATGCTCCTGTTGGGATTCTCAGAGCATCTTCAGATACACTACATGACCACTCTGATGCAGGTGACCTTAGCAATCACATACCAAACTCAAAGTTAATCGAAATCGAGAGTAATCAATTCGCACACGAGGCAGGCGTAATACCTGTGATCGAAGATTTCATGAACAATATTACTTGATTTTCATGTCATGGAAGTGAATGGGTCATCACCACTCCATGGATCAACTGGGCCGTCATCAAATCGTCCAAAATTATCGTAGAGATTCTCAATAATTGCATATGGCCAATCGGGATTCGTTGGGCCGTATCTTTCAGCCATACGATTGGCCTCGCCGCCGTGGAAGTGCATTGGAACCTCGAGACGGCGGAGCATGCCATCGGGCACAC
>CALEIW010000157.1 GCA_937876055.1 uncultured euryarchaeote | reverse complement strand
CCACTTCTGGGGCTCGTGTAGATGCTTGTAATCGTTGTATAGAGAGATTAGGATTAACAAAGCCAATTCCTCCAGTCAATCAAAGAATATCGAATCCTAAGCGGACATCGGTTAGAATTACTGGATCCAATATTATGCATAAATCTGACAAAGAATTGGCCCCTGATTTCCACAAAAGAATCAAACAAGCCAGGGGAGAAAAAGGCTGGGACCAAAGAGAATTTGCTAGAAAAATGAATGAGAGGCTAAACATAGTTCAAAGAATCGAAAATGGTAATAGGCCCACGGATGCATTAATCAAGAAGATTGAGAAGGTATTAGATGTAGAATTATTGATTGAATCAACATCTTCAAATTCACGACAAACATCAACTCAGGGTTCTAGGAACATGACCATTGGTGACGCATATGAAGACCTTTTTTCGGGGAGGGAATGAGTTGGATGCTATTCCTCTCCATGTGATTCATTTAAATCAAGACGATCCACGAAAATGCACTAGCCGGAAGTTAGCCAAACGTGGAGGCTGTACCCTCCATACAAATCTCAAGAAATCCCCAAAAAGAGGTTTGTTGTTAGATCCACTATCTGGAATTTTAATCGGCCCTGATGATCAACAATCAATAGAACGTGGCTCTTCAATAGTCAGTTTAGATTGCTCATGGAAAGAGGTTGAACCATCCTTGAAATTATTGTACAAATCAACGAACTTGGAAGGTAGAACCTTACCTGTAGTATTGGCCGCTAATCCAGTATCTTGGGGAAAGCCTGGAAGATTATCAAATGTAGAAGCGTTTGCAGTTTGCTTAACGATCTTTGATAGGTGGGAGCAAGCAAGAGAGATTATGTCTCCCTTCAAATTCGGGGACGAATTCTTTAGGCTAAACCAACTCCCTTTGGAGGCATATTCACAAGCCAAATCGAATCCCGAATTGGCAGAAATTCAATGGGAGTTTTTTGACAAGCCAGCCGGAGACTAACGTACACCAGAACCCGAATCGATGTCCGAATCTGTGGTTAAGAGCGTCACTTTTCCCTCAGAGTCTTCTGCGGCCAACATCATACCTTCAGACATAATTCCTCGTAACTTTCTAGGTTTGAGGTTGGCTACAAAGACGACCGATTTTCCAACTAGTTCATCCACAGCATAGTGAGATTTCAGTCCTGCGCAAACTGTTCTTGTTGAATCAGGACCATCCTCTATGGTGACTACGTACAATTTGTCTGCGTTTGGATGATTTTCAACATTGATAATTTTGCCAGTCTTCATTTCAACTTTCATAAAATCTTCGAATTCGATATATGGCCCCTCCTGAGTATCAGGGCTCGCTATGTCGGCTTCGTTCTTGAGTATTTCATCTAAGTCCAGTTTTGCAAACAAGGCTTTGGGCTTTTGTCCAGACCAGTTTAGAGATGTATCAAATTCCAGGGCGGATTCCCACAATTGATCTCCTGCTTGTCCTTTTTCACCTAGAGATTTCCATAATTTCTCTGCTTGGAACGGCATGAATGGAGCGGTTAAAATTGCTAACGATTGGCAGGCTCTCCAGCATGCAGATAAGGAACTGAGTGAATTTGACCTCTGTTCCGAATCATCGTTGTTCAGATGAGCCCACGGTTCAGCTTGTTGTAAGTAGGAATTCCCTGATTGAGCGATATTCATTATATGTCTGAGGGCTTCTTTGAATCTTTGTCGTTCCATTGAATCGATTGCGGATTCGATACATATACGAATATGGTCATAAAATTCCTCATGCATCTCATGATTGTCAAATTCAATTAATGGGTTGGAATCGTTAGATTGCAATCGATTCGTCAGCGTCAATACTCTATGTACAAAGTTGCCATAATTCCCAATTAATTCATTATTGACCCGTTCGACATAGTCTTCCCATCTAAAATCGGTATCGTGACCTTCAGGCATGTTGATTGTCAGGTAATATCTCAATGAATCTGCATCGTATCGCTCAAGGAATGCAGGTAACCACACACCATGTTTTCTTGATTTTGAAAATTGACCTCCTTGCAGCATCAGATATTCATTAGCAGCTACATTATCCTCGAGATGCAGTAGTTCATTTTGACCTCTTGAACGATTCAAACCCATCAAAATCGCGGGCCAAATAATTGTATGGAATGGGATGTTATCCTTACCCATGAAATAAACATGTTTGAGGGACTGACCTGGTTTATCTATCCACCAATTTTCCCATGCAGAATCTCCATCTGGATGACTAGAAGCGAACCTTTCAGACCAAATTCTAGCACAGGTGTAGTAACCCTGTACAGCTTCAAACCAAACATATACTCGTTTATTCGACCACTCTTTGTCATCGATCGGAACGTCAATTCCCCATTCCAAATCTCTAGTTACTGCTCGTGGCCTAAGCCCCATATTAAGCCAATTTTTGGTCATTGCTCTAACATTGGGTTTCCAAATATTTTGACGGTTGTAGGCATGAATTTCTAAATCTGATTGGAACTCATTCAGTTGGTAAAACAAATGTTCGGTATCCCGAATCTCTATCGTTGCACCAGGATTAGATTTAGACCTAGGGTTCTTCAGTTCATGTGCCTCGTATGTCGAACCACAAGAATCGCATTGATCTCCACGTGCGTCTTCATTACCACAAATTGGGCAAGTTCCCAAAACATATCTATCAGGGAGGAACTTAACGACGCCCGATTCACTTATTTCGCAATATTGTTGCATTGTTTGTTTTTGTAATAGTCCTTCTTTCAATAGGTCTAGAAATATTTCTTGCACTATCTCCTTGTGTCTGTTATCGGTTGTACGATTATACAGAGCACCACCGTATTCTACACCCCTAGAATCTATATTCTGAGTCCATGAACAACCTAAATCCGCCAGTGCTTTGGAATTTATGTGGTGAAATTCATCTACAACAGCCTGTGGAGTAATACCTTGCTCTTCTGCTGTAACAGTTATCGGAGTGCCATGTTCATCGGAGCCACTACACATCAGAACTCTCCTGCCACGCGCTCTTTCGTACTTGTATTGAATATCGGCGGGTAGGGAATTACCTGCTACATGACCGAGATGTAGGGGGCCATTAGCATAGGGCCATGCCATGAATATGGTTGTGTACTCCATTTCAACCACCATGGTACCTCACGAGGACGTTATCCTGTCGGACAGCATCATATTTATGTCTGCGTCGCTTCGAGTGGCTCCGGAGCACGTATTACTGTGGCCTACAATGTACACATGTTCTATCCGGATTCTAATCAGAATCCAGAGGTGAGAAGCCCTTGAATCCCTGGACACTATTAACACTATACGCAATTCTCGCGATTGGAGTTTCATTCCTTTGTAGTATACTAGAAGCAGTTCTACTCTCTACATCGAGAGGGCACGTAGTAAGTATGACTGAATCCCATCCCAAAACGAGTAATCTATGGATTGGATACAAAGATGACCCTGAAAAACCCCTCACAGCCATCCTTACTCTGAATACGATCGCTCACACTGTTGGTGCTCTAGGAGTAGGTAGTCAGATCGCTAGAATTTACGCGGACGATACAGATTATGACTTGATTCATGGAGTTGCTTCTGCAATTCTAACATTAGGTGTGTTATTATTTTCCGAGATTTTACCAAAGACTATTGGCACATTATATTGGCGAAAACTTACTGTTTCATCTGGTTACATGCTTAGAATATTGATTATCTCTTCTTGGATAATTGTTAGGCCAGTAGAAATTATTCGAGCAATGTTACCTGCAGTAGAAAGCGAAACTGTAACCAGAGATGAGCTATCTGTATTGGCCGATATAGCAGAGGAATCGGATATCATTGAAGAAGATGAAGAAACGGTAATTCAAAACTTACTGAAGTTAAGAGATTTAGAAGTTCAAAAAATTATGACTCCTAGAGTTGTAGTAGTCCACGTCTCAGCAACTGAAACGGTCAGGGAAGTTATGGACAGAATTCCCATTATGATTTACGGCAGAATGCCCGTTGTGGATGGCGACATAGACAAGGTCACAGGATTGGTATTGCGCAGTGAGATTCTAAGAAGAGCGGCCGCAGATGAATTTGATACTACGATGGCGGATTTATCCCGAGATGTGGTAACTTGCAGATACGATGATTCTGTCGATAAGGCATTAGATATCCTGTTAGAAAACAAATCTCAAATTATGATCGTTCGTGATGACTTCGGAGGCACTGTAGGTTTGGTTACTATGGAAGACGTCATTGAGACCTTGCTTGGAGTAGAGATTGTCGATGAGGAAGACCAAGATGCTATCGAAGATGGTGCTGCTACTGAGGACCTTC
Source organism: uncultured euryarchaeote (assembly GCA_937876055.1). Lineage (GTDB taxonomy): Archaea > Thermoplasmatota > Poseidoniia > Poseidoniales > Thalassarchaeaceae > MGIIb-O1. The sequence continues at coordinate 662 of CALEIW010000157.1, read as the reverse complement.
GAGAATTAGCTATGATGCGTAATAACGATAGTGAAGAGTAGTCCTAATTTACCCACTACCTAACAGATTACAATCTAATCATAGATTGGCCGAATGTCAAATAACTTATCCTGTAACATAGGGTAGCGAATACGCTGTATTGCAGTACATCGGTTACTATGGTAAAATCTGAACCATTGGGGTTGGCATCATAACCCATTAGTTATTCCAAATAAGCAAAGGGGGACGCTATAGTTTCAGTATTTTCTACCCAAGTTGACAAACTCATGATAAAGGAGAATAGGGTGCAAGCATCATGAAGGCCATCGCACTAAATTTATTCTTACTCATATTCCTTGCCACCCTTACAGGGTGTACTGGCTCGGAAGAAGACTCGATGGAGGCAGAAGCTTATACTGGCGAGTTCAAGATACTCGCTTTGCGTGGAGGTGGAGACAGTCCAGAGGGGCTAATGGGCCAGCCTGGAATGCAGGACCTGATGTCCGATCTCCCGGAATTCGAGTTCTTCTTCGCAGATGCTCCTGACCACGACAGCATGTGCGATCAATGCTGGTACGCTGATCCTCCTGGAGGGAAGGGAGAGCCTAATGAGGATAGGACCTGGGCGGACATATCGATAGAGTATCTAGACGGAATAGTGGAGGAGTATGGTCCCTTCTACG
>CALEIW010000156.1 GCA_937876055.1 uncultured euryarchaeote | reverse complement strand
GGAAGCGGAATCTTCTCTTTTTGCAGATACTGCTGCTTGAGATGAAAGAGAAGACCCCCAATACCACGAACGATATGCTCTGTTAGTAAACTTGGTCGCCAAGGCACGATCAGCAAGCACCATCGCTTTGGAGATTTCAGCCAATTCTCTGGTATCAAAAACCGATTGGTTGTTCCAGACAAACCATGCTAACATCTGATCAGGGTCCTTATCCGAATTCATTAGCAATTGATTGGCTTCATACCCATTATTTGCAGCATATACTTCTCGAAGCGCTCTGAATACATCGATTTGTGAATCTCTTTCGGCTACCTCGGCTAATGCTCTAACATCCTCTAGGGCGATGTGTTCTCCGCCAATTGCAGCCGCCGCTTGCAAATCTCGAACTAATGCGCGTAAATCTCCCGGATTGTTTTCGATAAGTGCCTCTACTGCTTCAGGATCCATAGATAGTTGCTCACCATCCAATACCCTATGTGCAATCCTTCTCATGTGTAATTTCCCGACCCGCTTGAATTGGATATTTTCTGCCAAGCGCATTACTCGGTCTCTATTCCGACGCCATTGCCTACCAGAGCCCCACAATCTCATTGCATCGTTGCAAGTTAAAATGACAGGCTGTTCTGTGATTTTGAGTAAATTCAGGAGTTCCGCCTTACCACCCGAATCTCCTTTGATGGTGGCATTTTCTTCCTCCTCAGGTGAGAGGATTTTGTCGATTTTATCTTCAGAGACTTGAGCGAATCCACCGGATAAGTGGTCGACTTCGTCGAGTAAAACTACCGTTTTCTCACCAACATCTCTACCTGCAGAAAATGCTGATAGTGAAATGTGCTGACTTCCTCGTGTTGCCGCTCTTCGAATGGCTGCGGCATTCCTTTCTTCTGAGGCATTCAATTCTATTATCGACCAGCCTCGCTCTTTTGCGACCGCCTTGGCAAGAGTAGTCTTTCCAACTCCTGGTGGCCCAACTAGGAGTAATCCACGTTTGTCAGGAATCTTTCCTGATGACCATCTGTCTAACCATTGAGCTATCATGCGGAGTTGGGAATCATTTCCCTCCATCTGAGACATGCTGGTTGGACGATATTTCTCCGTCCAGTCCTCGATGGCCCCGACTACGCTCACGTTACTTTGCTATCTTGGAGCCTCTTGAAGATTGGTGGACTTATACTACTGGAAATGTGATTAATTCAGAACAATTCTTGCATGGTTCCGTTAGTCATTCGAGTTAGAATTTCGTCGACCAAGGCTCGGACCTGTAATTGGTCGTCTCTACGCCTAATCGTCACACTACCGTCTTCCAGAGAGGTATGGTCGACGGTCAATGCCCAAGGTACTCCAATTTCATCAGCGCGTGCGTATCTACGGCCAATCGATTTGCTTGTGTCCATTTCAGCCCTAGAATGAGGAAGCGCGTTTATCGCTGAAGTAATCTCTTTGGCTAATTCAGGCATTCCTTCTTTGTCGAATAATGGTAGTACCACGCAGTCGACACTCGATATTCCTTCTGAGAGTCTTAGGAATGTGTAAGCCTCTCCTTCCTTTTCGGCTTCTTCGTAAGCGTGATCGAGGACGTGCCAGATAATTC
>CALEIW010000155.1 GCA_937876055.1 uncultured euryarchaeote | reverse complement strand
AGCAACAACGGCTTCTGGGTCTTTACCGATATCTCCCTTGAAACACTTCGAGTAACACTGTCCCAATGCGATATGGCAGGATGCATTCTCATCGTAGAGAGTGTTGTAGAATAGTAGTCCAGAAGCACTGATTGGGGATGAGTGAGGTACCAAAGCAACCTCTCCGAGTTTTCTTGCTCCTTCATCGGTGTCAATCAATTGTAGGAAAACTTCCTCGCCAATATCTGCCTTAGCTTCGACAATCTTTCCTTCCTCAAATCGAACTTCGATTCCATCGATTAGTGTGCCTCTGTGAACTAGTGGCTTGGAAGCACGAACTGTACCGTTTACTCGATCTGCGTGAGGGGTTGTGAAGACTTCCTCAGTTGGAATATTTGGAGTACAAGTAATTCCATTTCGTGATGTGCTCGCTCCACCTTTCCATGCGTGTCCATCTGCTAGACCGAGCATTAGGTCGGTGCCCGGTGCTGTATAATGCAGAGAGTGGAAGTTCTGTTCATTCATCCAAGTCTGGCGTGCTGTCAATGTTGCTTGGTGTTCTTTCCATGCAGCGATTGGGTCGTCATTATCAACTCTTGAAATCGAGAAAATCGCTTCTGCCAAAGCGGCTACTGCCTCGTCATCATTCTTGTCAGGGAAGACTTGCTTTGCCCATGCAAGACCAGGGTAAGATACGATATTCCAATTGGTTACGAAATTAGTAATTGGCTCCATCGCTGGCTTAGCGGCCATCGACATCGATTTCCCTGCTCTAGCGACTCGTGCAGGGTCTTGCTCAGCCAAAAGTAGAGGGTTAGCGGCTGATACAGCCAGCCTTGCAGTGTTGTCATTGTAGGCCTCTCCCATGGCCTTGAACATCCAGTCAGGAGCGCGGTCAAGACTCTCATCGGTAGCGTGCTCATAGCGGGTGAGTTGTAACTCATCATCGCTCAAAATTGTAGAGACAACTCCGGCTTCATTCTTGTAGGCTTCAGCAGAAATTCTGCGAATTAGCGGTAGGGCTTCAACCGGTCCCGTAATGATCAGATCTTGTCCTGGTTGTAGGTTAAGTCCGACACGGATTGCTACCATGGCTAAGCGGTCTAGCATACTTGCATCGAAGGGTAGGTCGTCATCCGGTAGGATATTCATAGAACGGGCAATTGTTGGATTCTAATTAATCCTTCAATCTCTTTCTTTCAAATCCAAATATGCTTCCTAAGATTAGTCATTCCAAGAAGAAACTGTATCGTCATCTAATACGGCTATGCCGATAATTTCCGTGCCTTCAGCACCTTTTTGGAAGAGGTACAACGCTTGCCCATGAAAGTAAGCTTCTCCTTCTGGGTTCATTCTATCAAAATCGACAAATAGCGTCCCAGTTGTTTTCGCTACACTTGAGAATTCTAGTACATTTAGACGGCTTCCAACATAACCCTCTTTGTCTAGAGAATTTCGTAACATCGAGAACCCTTCGACTAATTCTTCCCTATCTGCAAAAACGGAAGTTCCAGACGGAGAGGATGCAAAGAAAGGAGTCCGGCTAAGGTCGGCAATGGTTTGGATATCCTTGTTTTCGAAAGCACGGATATATTCCATGTAAAGATCCATTACCTCTTTTTCTTCCATTGAATCACCTCATTCTTCAGATTCAAGGTCTTTGGAAAATTGAGAGAGGAATTCCCAGACTATGTGGCTTGATTCTACCAAACCCTGAGTTCCTACGAATATGTTACCAAGGAGAGTTCCATCCTCGAAGTCATTCGCGTAAGGGTTATGCTGTGCTGCATAAATCGTCATCAATCGAACCGATGTGCCATTTTGACAATCATCGAAACCCTGAATGGAATACAGACCATTCAACTCGAAAGTCTCGACCGGCCCCGAACATCCATTGTGGTCTCCCCATTCGTACATATTCTCAATCGCACCTGTTTCGTAGGCCTCTGGATCTGTCCAACCATCTTCGTTGAATGGAACGCTCAACACGCTGGATTGGTAGTTGACATTCGTATCCAAAAGGCCGTGCACTTCCATAACTGGAATTGGAGAGTAATACTCTACAGGTTCAGTGAGGAGGTAAAATGCCATGCATCCGACAGCAGCAAAAATATGGCTTGAATCCATGGCCAATTTTTGTGCCATTGAGCAACCATTCGACCAGCCAGAAGCATAGATTCGGTTTGCGTCAACGTTGTGGATGTCAAGTGCGATTGTGACGATTTTCTCGATGAACCCAACATCGTCTACATCGTCACGAGCCGAATGTGCACAACACCATCCGGAGTTCCAAGCTTGATTATCCTGCAAATCCCAAGGCCCGTTTTTCCCCAACACCCCATCTGGATATATCACGATTGCACCTTCCTCGTCGGCGATGGTGTTGAAGGAAGAGAGTGCCTTCTGTTCGGTTGAACTCGAGGCATACCCGTGCAAGTCGATAATGAGTGGAACTGATTCGTTTAGGTCGAGATTGTCAGGGATATGAGTCTGCCAACACCTTGTCAGATTTTCATGTTCAAGACAGTTGTAAATTCCATCTTGGAAGTAAGGAATTGGCTCATCAATCTCGGAATCATCTGCTGCATCAACGGAATCACCATCGCCTCCGGCGATGCATCCACTGAAGGCTACTGCTAGCAGCAGCAGCGAAAATAGAGAGGCAGCAGACCTCTTTTGCATATCCCGCGGACAGGGCAATCAGCGATTAATTTGACTTCTGTAATTATTGGCCCTTTGCAAATGAAATAAGTCTGTCAATTGGAATATGATCAACTGTGTCCTTGCAATAGTGTGCCTCGACAATATTTCCATCTTCTCCAATCAAAATATCAACAGGTATTGTTGACATTTTTGAAATTGAAAATGTCATGGGAACATATCCTTTGAGAGTTGCTTGCATGAATGTCAGTGGAGAACGCATTGCACCCCACATGAATTTCCCCAAAGACTTGGTAACTCCATTATTTTCGAAATGTTCGTATGTCTCATCAGCAACGATTGTGAATGGTATGTTTCTCTTACCCATTCGCTTTGTTAGCTCATCGATATTTGCATCGAAAACCCCCACCATCACCGTATCCTCGGGAAATTCATTCCAGCGCTTCATTAATCTGTCAATTCTGATGTTGCAAAATGGACAAGAAGAGAATCGGAAAAAGGTGAAAATAATTCTTTTTCCTTTCATAGACCCCATCTCAAAGGTGGTTCCATCAATTGCAGGTAATGAGATATCTGGAGCAGAATCTCCAGTCTTTAATCTGGGCATGTTAAATCCACTGAGCAATAGTCCATTAATCTGACTTACATCAATCTTGGCCCGCCCAAGGTGGAATCCTTACTCCCTATACTAAATAGAGAGCGCATGGGGGGTCGGCTTAGAGGATACAGTTGGTTCGATTTTCAGATTTAGGAATCGAGCCAAGCTTGATCGACGTTTTGGCTCAAGAAGGCATAGAGGAGCCTTTCGAAGTGCAGAAGGAAGCAATACCCGATGCAATGCTTGGAAAGGACATCTGTTGCAGGGCTCCAACCGGTTCAGGCAAGACTCTCGCTTTCGGTCTTCCATTGATTTCTAACACCCCTAAGGCTGAGTCAAAGCGGCCAACCTCACTGATACTCACTCCTACAAGAGAATTGGCCGAACAGATTCGTCAAGTTCTGCAACCCTTAGCTCGTACAGTCGGACTTGACGTGCTTTCAGTCTATGGAGGAACTCCCTACAAAGGACAACTTAGGAAACTGAACCAGGGTTCAGACATACTAGTTGCATGCCCTGGTCGACTAATCGACCTCTTGGATAGGAAAGCCCTGCGTTTGGATGACGTTGGGATTGTGGTGCTGGATGAAGCAGACAGAATGGCTGACATGGGATTCATGAAACCTGTTTGCTCGATTATGGATAAGTGCAAACCAGACCGTCAAACCATTCTATTCAGTGCTACTTTAGACGATGATGTCAAGAAAATTGTAGAGAGATATCAGACTGACCCAGTACAGGTTGGTATCGGTCCCGAAGAAATTAGTATGGATAGTATGAGCCATTTCTTTTGGAATGTAAAATCCAATCGTAAAGCAAAGATTTGTGCAAAGGTTACTGACAAATGTGGTCGAAGCATAATATTCTGCAGAACCAGAGCAGGAGTAAATCGACTTGGAGACCGGATGAAAGAAATCGGGTCTTCCTTTACTACTCTTCACGGAGGTATGAATCAGAACCAAAGAGACAAGGCGATGAAGAAATTTAGTTCTGGTCGCTCACGAATTTTGATTGCTACAGATGTAGCATCACGAGGAATCGATGTTACTGATGTTAGTTGTGTCATACATTTCGATCCACCCGATGATGGTAAGGTGTACAAGCACCGAAGCGGTAGAACTGCTAGAGCAGGTTCAACAGGAACCGTCGTTTGTTTAGTCTTGAAATCTCAAATCAGAAAATACAAGAGAATTCAACATGAGGTCGGGATCAAGTGTAGATTCATCGAGCCTAATTTCGATAGGCTCGAAGGTAGAGAGTTCATTGAAGCTCCTCCTCTGAAATACGATGATAATGAAAAGAAACCTAGAGGCAGAAGAAAATCAAGGAACAATAAACGCTCTCGTAGATACAGGAAGAGCAATGGCTACAAGTCCCAAAAATCAGGTGACAAAAAGGGCGATGGCCGTCAGAAAAAGAAAAACTATCGCCACCGAAATAAGCGAAAGAACAAGAAAAAAGTCACTTACAAAGACAAGCGGAATAACAAAGCCAAATTCAACCGACGTTGAAATTAATCTTCATTTTGCTTCGGTCTAAAAGCAACCAAAGCAATGCTTACCAATGCTGCAACCACCAATGGTCCAGTAATGAAAATCTCCTCAGTTGCAGAGAATTCCCAAGTTGCTGTTGACCATCCGAGAGCAATAGTCTCGAGAACTGAAGCCAGCATTACAACATCATACAGATTTCTCTCTGCAATTGGATTTCGGGCTGCTAGAAGTGCTCCAACTCCGTTAACAGCAACCAAGGCAGCGCCTAGGTTTCTGAGCCAAGCAATATTCTCTGTGTTTGCACCCTCTAATTCTGCATACCACTCAGGTATGAGGAAGAAGACCATGCCCATTGCGATGCTAGACCAACCACAGACCTTCAAGGTCAGTACAGTCTTATCCATATCACTCGACATCAACCATGCCTATTCCAGTCCACTTTTTTGTTGCTCCAAGCAAGGTAAGTGGAATAATCACGACCCAAGCAATCGAACCGAGTAGATTGAACTCAGCACTACCTGTTTCCATAGAAGAGGGGTCCATCAATACCTCAATGACTGGAGGCAAGACTGCCAAGTAAATGACTCCAATCGCGAGCATAATTTTCTCTGTAATTGAATCATCCATGACATAGGCTGCGATTGTCGCCGCCAAGAAAACAAATGGGATGACATCTGGGAATCCGGGGTCAATCTCCATTGCAATCGGGATGTGGAATACAGCCCAATTCATGTTCAATATTGCCAAATTTTTGTTGTCCAATATTTTCTTTTGATCCATCTAATCAGACCCCGAATTCCAACCTAGAACCCCAGTCAATGCAGTCATACCCCAGAAAACCAATGGCGGTAATAATTCAGGACTTAACTCCCAGACGCCACCAGCTCCGCTTTCCAATTCAAAGAGGGCGCAAACCATGAACCATACCCAGATAGGGCCAGCAAGTACGGCTGCAAGTCTTGCTTGCGCCTCACCGGTGGTGAAGAATGCTGCATAGAATAGATAGGTCGAGATTGCCAAAAATACTCCGGCCATTTCTGCTTCAGCATCAACTGAGAAGTCTGTTTGGGCAAGTACACCAACGAATGTATGGAGGATGGCTGTAATTATGAGCCACCACTTTGGGTTAAGTGCCTCAGTCTTTACATC
>CALEIW010000154.1 GCA_937876055.1 uncultured euryarchaeote | reverse complement strand
TGATCACGGAGGTTTGTGACAGCATCAAACTCCTCTGTTCCATCTGGAGTACTTACTAACTCGATAAGCAAATCTTGAAGGAATTTTTCTAAAGATTCGTTTCCAACTAAAATCTCCGGTACTCGGGTAATTTGTAGTGAGTCATTGTGTGCTTCAAATGCGATACCCAAACTCTCCAATGTCGACTGCCTAGCAATAGCTGCAGCCTTCTGGCTTGCACCAACAGAAAGAGATATTGGAGTCAGTAAATCTTGACCCTCCCAACTGACCATCTGTTCACGTAATCGCTCATAGCGAATTCTTTCATGGAGAGCGTGTTGATCAACTATGAATAACTCATCATCTCCCTCGGCTAAGATGTAAGAATCGGACAACTGCGCTAATGGATTCATCTCTGGAAGTTCCGGAATTACCGCTGATTTTGGAATTGGCTCGTCTAGTGGAGAAGTTGAACTACCAATCGCGTGTCTATGCAATTCTCTTTCTTCTGAAGACAGAGAAGGTGTTGTGGGTTCGGATTCCATCCCAGGTAGAGTATCTTGTTCAGTGATATATTCGGAAGTAGATTTGGATTGACTGCGAACAGGAGTTTCCACAGAATGACGAATGCTAGAAAATCGAGTCTGGATTGTTTGATTTTCACTAGCGGCGCTAGCCCATTCTGGTAGGTTTGTTACAGGTGGTGCAGGAGGATTAGCCTCTGACTTCTCAGAGATACCCTCCAGAATAGTGTCTTCACTAGCTTCTGGCCTAGTTGCGATTTGCGAAAGTGTGTGTTTTATCGAACGTTCAAGTCGCTCCAAAACACGCCATGAATTCTTCAGACGGACCTCTCTTTTTGTTGGGTGAACATTGACATCCACCTCGTCTGCAGGTAGGCGTAGTAATAGAACGCCGATTGGATGTCTGCCCACCATTAATCGAGTGTGATAACCACGTCTGACGGATTGAAGGAATGGACCTGGTGCTACAGGTCTCCCGTTGACTAGGATGTGAACATCATCCGCTCTACTCCTAGTCAGTCCCGGTGGAGAAATCCAACCTGTCCATTTCTCATCACCAGGAGCATCATCATCAGCCTCAGAAGAAATAAGCGGAATCAATTCTGAAGATGTTGAACCGAACAAATCGTACAATCGGTCTTCTGCTGATTCTGCCGGAGGACAATCCAATACCTTCCTACCATCCACCTCGATGAAAATACCAGCATTAGGCTCGGCCAATGCCATTTGTACACCAACATCAACAATGGCTGCGGTTTCAGTTGAAGGACGGCGTTGGAAGGAAAGTCGTGCTGGAACTTTGGAAAATAGGTTGAGAACATCGATTTGAGTACCAGGGGCAATTCCAGCAGCCTCTACCTCTCCAACAATACCATTATCCACGCGAATTTGAACCCCATCACCCTCTCCAATTCTACTCGCAACGATTAGTTCGCTAACCGCTCCAATTGAAGCCAAAGCCTCTCCTCGAAACCCCTTTGTTTCAATATGGCTCAAGTCTTCTGGACCGGAGAGTTTGCTAGTTGCGTGACGTGTTATTGCCAATGGCAATTCGTCTTTTGGAATTCCATGACCATCATCGATAACAGTGATTCTGTCAAACCCACCTCGTTCGATTTCGACTCTAACTCGATCTGCACCAGCATCGATTGAATTTTCAATGAGTTCCTTAACAACTTGAGCAGGCCTTTCAACAACTTCACCTGCTGCGATTTTTCCGATAGTCAACTCGTCGAGTTGCTTTATCGAAACTCTTTCTGGCTTCTCTAAAGATGCCATTATCACTCCTCCAAATGTTTTCCATCAAGGGTGTTATTGAGAGCTGCTCTCATCGCATAGAGAGCCTCCAATGCCTCGCGAGGAGTAAGGGTGTCTGGGTCAAGAGATTCTAGCCTCTCTGCTATTTCACGGAGTACTGGATCTTCTTGAACTACTATTTCCTTAGTCGGTTCTTGATCTGAAATAGGCTGATTAGGTATTGCTGGTTTTTCTCCAGTAGGTAGCATCCAACCGTAAAGACTGGACTGTCCCGATTCTCTACTATCGGGCGTCCCGTCGCTACCAGCTCTAGCACCTTGTGCTTGACCTTCAAGGAATATTAGCAAGTCGCGTGCCCTTTCAACAACTGCAATAGGGAGGCCAGCCAAGGCAGCGACTTGCACACCATATGAATCGTCACAAGGACCGTCGGCGACTGTATGTAAGAAACGAATTTCGCCCTTGACATCAGCAACTTGAACATGGATATTTACCAATCCTTCAATCTCATCAGCCAAGCCTACTAATTGGTGGTAATGAGTTGCGAATAGTGTTCTAGCTCCAATTCTAGTGGATATGTCTTCACTAACGGACCAAGCGATCGCTAAGCCGTCGAAAGTTGAGGTACCTCTACCTACCTCATCTAGCAGAATCAAACTTCGAGGTGTAGCTCTTCGCAGAATATGCGCTACCTCAATCATTTCCATCATGAATGTAGAACGACCTCGACGTAAATCATCATGAGCTCCAACTCTAGTGAATACTCTATCCACTATGCCAATTTTTGCTTTTTCCGCTGGCACAAATGAACCAGCCTGAGCGAGGATTGTGATTAGTGCAGTTTGTCTAAGGTATGTCGACTTACCACCCATATTTGGACCGGTTAATAGAAGGAATTTTCGACGTTTATCGAAACTTATTCCATTCGGTACAAAGCGGCCATCGCCCTCCAATACCGGATGACGACCTGATACTATCTCCATCGTAGAGTCGTGTTTGATATCCGGTCGATTCCAAGAGTGTTTTCTTGCATGATTAGCGAAGGCTGAAAGGACGTCCGCGGATGCAACCTTTCGTCCTAATTCACTCAGTTTAGCCGCTTGTGATGCAACCTCTTGACGGAGTTCTAGAAATAATTCGTATTCAAGCGCCTTTGCTCTATCATCGGCAGTCAAGATGACTTCTTCCCATTCCTTCAATTCCTCGGTAGCAAATCTCTCGGCATTGGTCATGGTTTGCCTTCTTCGATACTCTTCTGGTATCTTATCCAAATGAGATTTAGTGACTTCAATGAAAAAGCCAAACTGACGATTTTGCTTGACCTTGAGGTTTGGAATATCGAGCCTCTCGCGCTCCCTTGATTCGAATCCCTTCAGCCAATCTGTACCTTCTCCGGACTTCTGACGTAGGTCATCCAGTTGCTCATTGACGCCATTTTGGAAAATACCACCATCTCGGATAGTCATCGGAGGTTCTTCAACAACTCTGGATGCAATATGGTGCATTAGAGGATCAAGATCAGACAATCCTTCTGCACATTGGTGCAGTAGCTCAGAGTCTCCTTCAGAAAGTAATCCCTGCAGTCGCGGCATTCTCTCCAAACAATCTGCGACTGCAACCAAGTCTCTCGCATTGGCCCTACCATAGGCCAAGCGAGTTGAAAGTCGCTCTAAGTCGCGCATCGACTTGAGTGTCTCACGAATGTTATCCAAGCGACGAGGTGCACGGATTAGACTTGCAACAGCAGACTGTCTTGCAGCAATTTTCTCTGAATCGGTTAACGGTCGTAGAATCCATTCTTTGAGTTGTCTTCGCCCCATCCAAGTACGAGTACAATCAATGGCTTGGACAAGCGAGCCATCCTTCTCCCCGGCCAGTGTATGTGTCAACTCTAGGTTGCGTAGTGTTGTTTGGTCGAGTACAAGATGGCCGTCATCGGCATCGAAATGGACCTCGCGAAGAGGCACTACATCGACGAGGTGTAACTTTGTTAGATATCCAGCAGCAAGGCCACAAGCCTCCATTGCTAAGGGTCTGCGATCTAGGTCAACTGAACCAAGGTCGACCAAATCTAGGTGGTCTCTTACCACCTGAAGATGCTGCTCTTTACCTCCTTCATGAACACTCATCGTAACATTATCCAACGAAGACAACAGTGCACGAGACTCTTCACTCTCGGCTTCGCGCCGACCTAGGACTAATTCACTTGGCGACCATCTCTGTAATTCATCACGGACTCGCTCATAGCGTCCGGCTCCCGAGTGCTCTTGCAACCATGCTCTACCTGTTGAAGAGTCAAGTATTGCAAGACCTATACCATCTCCTCGAGAAATTAGACCTGCAAGCAAACTTGAGCCATCTTCTCCAATCAAATCCTCTTCGTAAAGCGAACCAGGGGTGTATACACGAGTCACTACTCTTTCGAGAATTTTCGAACCCGGTCGAAGTTCTTCTTCTTGCTCACACAATGTGACCTTGTGCCCTGCTCGAAGCATACCCTGCAGATAGGATTCTACAGAATGCCAAGGGACACCAGCCATCGGAACCGGTTCATCTGCACTCTTGTCACGACTAGTCAGGGTGATTCCGAGTACTTCGGAAGCGATTTCGGCATCTTCATAGAACATTTCGTAGAAATCGCCCATCCTGAAAAATAGTACAGTATCGGGGTGCTGCGCTTTAATTTCAGCAAATTGGTCAAGCATTGATCGCTTTGCCATACCAAATCCCTCCATCGCTTACGCTGCGCGTGGGCTATGGCTGTGAGCGGAGGGTGCATAAGCAATCCTGTGCAAACCTTCCCTTAGGGAAGGGTTTGGCTGTTGTTAGAACCTAGCTTTCGCTAAGTGGCTTTTGCAAGTATTCAGTCTGGTCAGACTAATGGTTTCATTGGTTGACTACTAGCCTACCATCGCTGTCACGGAACTTGCCAGTTGCAATCATAATCAGGTCATAAAGTGCCAAAACTCCGCACCCGCCCAATGTCAACAACTTTACGACACCTATTCCGATATGTCCAGTCATAAATCGGTCAACACCGAGAGCACCCAATAATATGGAAACAATCAGCAAAGTAGTCCAGTCTGTGTCAGAATATTCTTCTTCCATAATTAGCGCTTCGCCGTCTTAAATTTAAATGAATCTCCGGCATCGGCTGACTGTAAGCCAATAGGCATTATTGAAGAAGTGTGTGAAATATGCCTAAATTCAATCCATTTTCATTATCAAAAGAAGATATTGAGGGTGTTATTGCATCTGGCGCCCTGATTACTTCTGCCATTCTCCCACATGGTCAAGTTGACAGTTTGAATCTATGTCCTTGGTACCATTTGACTGGCCATCAATGCCCGTTTTGTGGGATGACAAGAGGCTTTGTTGCTATGACTCATATTGACTATCAAGCCGCTATTGATTTTAATCTAGGAACTCCTCTTGTTTACATTGCATTTGTTTACTTCTCTTTACGTTCAATTATCCCTAGAATTATCGAAGGAAAAGAAATTCAAGTTCCAAAACCAGCCTACAATATTTGGTTGATTTCTACAATTGCTGTCTTTGCAGTGATGGCTTGGGACCGGGTTATCAGACATCTGGTTTGACTTTAGGACAGTATTTGACCTAGAGGCTTCACCATCAGGTTCGGCGCTTTAGATGAGTAATGGAAAACAACTTGGCGTCCACGGACTAATGATCCTAGTTGTGTTCTCTTGGGGAATGGCCTGGTCAGTCGGTAGAATCCTGGCATTGGGATTACCTCCAATGACTGGTGCTTGGCTTCGCTATGTCCTAACCATGGTTTTGTTCTATGCTTGGTTTGCTGGCCGTGCTCTGAAAGGAAAGCAAGTCAATTGGCTTCCTTCTGGCCGACAAACATGGAGAACGCTGACTTTGATTGCGATAACCGGTGTTCTGGGTTATCAGTTATTTTTCATGAATGGAATGCGATTCACTGCTGCTGGTGATGCTTCGTTGATTATTACTTTCAATCCAGTATTCACAGTACTATTGGCCGCTCCTATGCTTGGCCAACAAATAACTCGCAGAATGTTTCTCGGCCTATTCTGTGGCTTCATTGGAGTGGCTGTAGTTACCGGATGGAGTCCGAATACTGATATCCCATTTGAAGATAGAATTCTTGGTGATTTTATGATTCTCTTGGCCGCTCTATGCTGGGCAATGACCACTAATAACACCAAGCGAATGATGGAACAAAGAAATGGTGAGCAAGAAGCGACAACATTGGAAATTGTTGTATGGTATTCTCTAATTGGAACTGTCCTACTAACGCCATTGGCGGCTTGGGAAACTTGGCAATACGGAATCCCCGAGCCTACCGAAAATGATTGGTATGCTATCATTTATCTCGCTGCTATTTCCACTGTCTTAGCTTACTATTGGTTTGCTATTGGAGTTGAGAAACTTGGTGCTACTGCGGCCGCCTCATACATCTTCTTAATGCCGGTTTTCGGAGTACTAGGTGGCGTTTTGCTACTTGATGAGAAGTTAGGGTGGACTCTATTCCTCGGATTCATTCTAATTGTTATGGGTGTTAGAATGGTTCAGCGTGAAAGTGAGAGGTTGAGTACGGCTTAACCGAGTTACTTAGCCCCGTAGGGGCTGCACCTATCGTTAAATACGGCGGGTAGGTCGGCCGAGCCCGAGGTAGTTGATATGGCACGCAAGCCAGCAAAGATGTATCGTCAGGTCAAAGGTCAGGCATACACACGCCGAGAGTATACTGGCGGTGTTCCAAATAACCGAATTCTACGCTATCACATGGGTAACCGAAAGGTAGCCGAAGCAGGAGGATTCGAGGTAGTGATCGAACTAACCGTAGATAATGCTGTACAAATCCGACACACAGCACTCGAGGCCGCTCGAATGGTGTCCAACTCAACTATCAGAGAAGCTTCTGGAGAATTGGGCTATGCTCTTCGAGTACACAAGTACCCTCACAACATTCTTCGTGAGAACAAGCAAGCTACCGGCGCTGGAGCAGATAGGGTATCGCAGGGTATGCGCCTATCCTTCGGAAAGAATGTCGGAACTGCAGCGCGCGTCAAGAAGAACGACGTCATAATTTCGATTCAAACAAGCCCTGAATATTATTTGGCTGCTCGAGACTCCCTTCGAAAGGCTGGAATGAAGTTCCCAAGCCCAACCACTATTCGAGTCAAGAAAGGTCACGAGCAACTTCGTGAAATGGGATTAGTTTGAGGCTGATCGTAAATGGGATCCGCAGATCCTCTAACTGTTCTACAAGAATCGCTACGTGGTGCGCCAATTATCTGGAAGGGTGAATACCCTTACTTCATCCACCCAATATCAGATGGTATTCCAAGAATGGATCCCGATGTTCTTCGGGCAACACGCGACCTAATCGTATCTAGTGTAGATTGGTCTCAAGTCGACCTAATCGTTAGCGTTGAAGCGATGGGGTTGCCACTTCTTGCAGCGGTCGGAGATGCTACTGGAAAGCCAACGGTGGTTGTCCGCAAGCGCTCGTATGGGATGGAAGGCGAAACTCGTGTTGACGTAGCAACGGGTTACTCTCAATCCACAGTATACATCAACGACATCAATGCTGGAGAAAGAATCGTAATCGTTGATGACGTGATTTCTACAGGTGGAACTCTTGAGCCTCTCATTCAACAACTAGAGGATATGGGAGTTATCTTACAGGATATTGTCATCGCTATCGAAAAGGGTGATGGGCGAGAGAGATTGAACCGTGAGAAGCCACATTGGCCGATTCGATCTCTTGCTAGAATAGATATCATCGACGGAAAGGTCGAGATAGTCGGTTGAAATTAAGAGTAGATAGTTGATTATCATGGACATGGAGCGTCATGACTTTCAGCTCGACGATCTAGTCGAGCGGATCAAAGACAACGACCATCGCTTGGTGGCGTTGCAAGTTCCAGAGGGTCTGAAAATGCAGGCTCTCGAGATGATGGACTCGATTGAAGAGGACTCAGAAGCAAAGGTCGTCTTGGCCGCAGACCCTTGCTATGGAGCATGTGATTTAGTACATGATAAAATGCGCATGATGGGCGTTGAATTGGTCGCACATATGGGTCACAGTGCAATGAATATCGACTCAGGAATGCCGACTCATTTCATTCCTGTAACTTACGATGGAGACCCTGAAATTGATCCGGTTATTCCTATCTTGGCTCGACACAAAGCAATCGCAGAAGCCAGGCTGGCTGAGGCATCAACTCCTTTCGACCTCAGCGAGGATGAAGCAAAAGACCGATTCCTCGATGCAGTAGGTAGAGTCGCTCCTTTGTCCGGTACCAAATTAGGACTGGTAGGCTCGATTCAACACCTTCACCTTCTTGAAGAGTACAAAGAGCGTTTTGAGAATGCTGGATTTCAGGTGGAGATTCCTACCGGAGGCGCGCGTCTGACCTTCCCTGGACAAGTTCTAGGTTGCAATTACTCTGGAGATGACCCCTCGATTGGTCACTACATATTCCTAGGTTCTGGAGATTTTCACCCTATTGGATTAGTCATG
>CALEIW010000153.1 GCA_937876055.1 uncultured euryarchaeote | reverse complement strand
GGCAAAATATCAGCGAGGAAGACAGTCGGTTCACCAATATCTTCGTATGACGAGCATCGTCAACCCCCACGCTACTATCCGACTAATTGTGCGTGATGCCGATGGAGAAATAATTGATCAGGGTCATTGGATAAGGACCACAGAAAAATTACCAAGAGTGGTTGAGGAAATCAAGCCTCATCCACATGGAATACATCTTGGGCAACTTCAGAGAATGCTGAAGGAGGCGGATGAAAGAAAGCTCACTTCCTTCCTCAGGCATAACTTCTCCGGGGTTAGTATGAGGGCCGCAAAAGAAATTCTTGGTAAGGCGGAATTAGAGGAAGGTCGAACTCCGGTTAGAATCAAGCCTGATGAAGCCCAAGCCATGTTAGACTCGTTTCAAGAAGTAAAACTACTAGCACCTCCAACTGACTGTCTCTCTCCTATTGAAGAGATTCTAATCAAAAAGGGACTGTCGAAAGCAATTGATTCTAGATTTGCCTCGACAGTTACACGTAAGCCCGCAGTGAGTCAAGGAAACCCGTTTCAAATCGAAGTTGGTCTTGTTTTCGGAGGAGATTTGGCGGCAGATGGGCCAATTGAAGTACTCCGTTTTGCAAATCGAGTCCCTCTGATGTACCAGCAAGGCGGATGCCTCATGACAAAGGCGCTTGAATCTGTGAATTGGAAACAATATGGCCTCGAACACCCTGGTGGGAAAGGCCTACCGAAGGGGCCCGCCGCGGTGTTGATTCATTTGGCCTCCACAAACGTACAATTTACTAGTGAAGCCAAGGAGGCTGTTTCTGATAATGTAGAGGTCCACGAAGAAATTCGAAGGGCTATGTTAGAGGTAGGTAGAGGTCTCAAAAATCATTTGAAGAAGAGTAAACAAAGAAAGAAGGCTCAAGAAAAATTCGACTTGATCAACATCATTTTGCCTGAAATATCAAGAAAGTCAAGTGAGATGTTAGGAAGAGAGGAGCCTGACTTGTCTCCGGTCATTACTCGAATAATGAATGCGGTATTCCTTGAAGACGAAGTGACTTGGGATAACGACACCAAGCAGAATATTTGTTCAGTTACGATTTACAATTACACCGCAAGGGCTCGGGCCTATACAATACTAGCAAAATGGCCCGAAGCTGAGGGCGTGAAGATGGCTGAAAACCCTCGGGGTGGAAGAAAGGAAACCAACGGCTTGTGGGCTTGGAGGCTAGATACTCTCAATCCAGGGGAATCTGCCGAAATACGATTTACAGTTGAAGGATTGACAAAAGGTGATTGGAATGAAACGGAAATTTTCTTCCGTGGAAACGGCGATATTATTGGGGCAAACAAAATCGATGAGAAATTACTCGATGAAATGCGCAAAGTCGAGGCTTTGGCCGTCGCCGAAGCCGAACACGCAAAGCCCGATGAAATTGGATCGTTGGAGAGGGTGCTAGACAGAGCCGAACCGGTAGAGGGTTTGCCGGAAGCGGCCAATGAAGATTTGACTGAACCAGCTGCCCCAGTTGCGGAGGTAATTCCTGCCGAAAATGAAGATTGGTTTGGTATGAAGGACGGTGATACTGAATGAGTGCGAATGGATACACAAAGGAACAGGTAATCGAAGCTCTACACGATATCGCTGGTGAGATGCATAACAAGATGCTCAAGGGAGAGCCTCCAACGATGACATTGCCTGTCAGAACAAAGCAGAACATTTCATTTGATTCGAAACTCGGGGTTTACAAATACGGTAAGAAGAAATCTACTCGAGATGCAACCTCGCTTGGAAGTGCAAGACAATTATTGCGTGCGCTGCACGTTACGGAATTTATCGAGGAAATGATTGAGGCAGGAAAATCCTCAACCCTAAGAGAAATGTACTACATTTCAGAAGGATGGGGGCATGGTAAATTTGGTTCTCAAAATGAAAGTAACAATTTGGCTGAAGATTTGGAAATTATAACCAAATGTATGAGAGAGGATTTCAAGCTACGGCCGGAAGAAGATGGTGCCAGAATAATTGGGAATATCACCTTCGAAGAAAGGAATCGGCGTGGCGAATGGATGCGGATAAATTGTCGAGATGATGTTGGTGATTCGGGTTACGGTGTCCCTTACAATGTCGAACTAGAAAAATTACGCCTAGTCGATCATGATGTCGATTTTATCATGGCCATAGAGACTGGTGGTATGTTTGACAGATTGGTTGAGAACGGATTTGATGAATCGGCTAGATGTGCTCTAGTTCATCTCAAAGGACAACCGGCACGCTCTACTCGCAGAATCATTAAGCGAATGAATGAGGAATGGAACCTACCTGTTCTGGTATTCCTTGACGGTGATCCTTGGTCATACAGAATTTACGCATCTATAGCTTATGGTGCTATCAAAACCGCGCATATTTCTGAATATCTTGCCACACCAAGTGCTGTTTATCTTGGCATTAGGGCGGGCGATATTGAATCCTATGATCTACCCGCTGATGATCTTTCCAGTAAAGATATTCAGGCCCTTAATGCAGAATTAAGTGACCCTAGATTTGCTGACGCTGAATGGCAAGAAGAAATCAAACTGATGCTTGAGTTAGGTAAGAAAGCTGAACAGCAGTCTCTTGCAAAATACGGTTTAGATTTCGTAACTGAGACCTATCTTCCAGAGAAACTTGCCGAAATCCTAGGGCGATGATGAGACCAATCATCAAATGTGAACGCTTACTGAGTCTGGTGTGGCTGTGAACATCCGGCGGATTGCCAAATGGTCTTCTGCGATCTCTGTGTTGTTGCTAATCACATTCATGGCGCTCCTACCGGGTGCCTATGAAAAGATGGAGCCTATGCTAGATCCCGAGCAACAAAATGTCGCACGGCTTGAATCTGGAGGAAGTACCTCTGTAGATTTTGTAGATGGTCACGTCTACGTTGCACTAAGGCAGAGTGAAGGCGGAGACCCGAGTGCTGATTTACGATTGATGGATGAGCAAGGGGAAGAATTCTCAGGAAATTCGCCGGGTCGATTACATGGTGAAAGGTTCGTGAATGGAACTTCATATTCTCCGGTTAGGGTGTTTTGTTTCCCCTCTGGGTGTGAGGGTGGCACATACACTCTGCATAATGAGGGCGATTCGGTATTATGGTTAGTCGATGATTCTGCATCTGACACCAAATTTTTGACTGAACCTTTGATTTTAGCCGCTTTCGGTACTTGTTGCTTAGGGGTGATTAGCGGAATTATAGCATTGATTTTTGCAATATTGATGCTAGGAAATAGATCGAGTAAAGATGGAAAACAAGTTAGTGGACTGGTTATCGATGGTAAAGTTATGACTACCGATGAACTCTATCACACATATCAGGAGCAGAATAGTGATACTCCTGGCGTACCTGAACCGTTTGTTAGAAATCCCTCTAACAATCAAACTATTCAGTCTGCATCTGATGAAAGTGATTTCCAAATTGGAGAAGATGATTCTGATGATGATTGGAAGGGTTGGGACGAAGGCTGATTGAAATTAGCCAATTTCATGATACACTCGGGTTTTTATCCCCCCTCCACTACACAACCTCGGGTTGGTAAGTCGTGGTGGACTTCGATGAGGCGCTCAACATCCTTGAAAACAAGGCACGTAGAGACATTTTGAAGCATCTAGCTAAGGAGCCGCACTACCCTTTGCAGCTGTCAGAATTGCTGGATATTAGTCAACAAGCCGTAGTAAAGCATCTGAGAGTTCTCGAAGAGACCGGATTTGTTGACTCTGAGAAGGTTCCTTCTGTAAAAGGAGGGCCGCCGAAGAAGATGTACACTGTCAATCAATCATTTTCCCTAAGGCTGGATTTGGGGCCTAATCTGTTCCGCGCGGAACACAGAACTATGCCAAAAGGAGGGCCTATTCGTTTGTCTTCCAATCTACCGGGAGATTTGGACTCTGTAGTAGACAATATTGGTACTCGCAGAAGGCTTCCTTTAGTCGAAGCAATGTCGATGCTTTCTGATATGGACAAAGCGCTTGAGAGAATTGATGAGCAGAGGGATGCGATTATCGCTTTACACCAGCAGGTAATGCAGAAAGTTGCGCCTACCATCGACGAATCTTCTGAGACCTATGAGGAAAGACAACTTGCCCACGCTATGCTAAATCACCCAAGAAGGCCTTTGGATCTAGACTTATTTTCTCAGGGGCTACGTATCCAATCAATGGATGCAGAAGTTATGATGGATGGGCTTAGAGAAAGACTTCTCCGTGACTTCGCCGCTAACACGGGCAGCCTTGTGGCTGCTCGCGAGGGGACACCACTGCCGTGGTGGCTAGCCCGCTAATTCCGATTAGAAGACTTGGTCATCATCGCTTAGGTTAGCAATTAGGCTGCTCTTTTCCGCGAAGCGAGCCAAAGCCTCCATTCTGCGTCCGTACATGACTACTCCGGCAACCCACATCAGAGCTATTGTAGCCCCTAGGATGATTGCTGGAACCGAATATTGGGCTACTATCTCAACACCAAGATCGAGTGCTCCCCAATTTGATCCCATTTCTCCGCCAGGAACTGCCATTATGTTGTTATCTTCATTAGATTCGACGATATTGTTGTCTGGATCGACTACTACAACCACGTCGTGAGTACCTGCCTTTACTAGGTACAGAAGGGTAATCTTCGGCGGCGAGTCGTCTCCATTACTACCAACGGGCATGACAGCCTCGATTAGTTGCCTGTAGGCTACATTCTCCTCTAGGCATCCATTCTTCTCAATCGACTTCTTCGATTGGTCGACGCATAGAATGATGTTGACATCGGTAGCATGTATATTTCCAATGTTCCTTATTTCTACGGTTACAGGTAGCATCTCTCCAACCTTGGCTTTAGTTGTGTCAACTTCGACACTCATAATTTCAAGGTCTGGCGCTCTCAATCGGAGCTCGAGGATTTGCTCATTTGTATCGCAGAATGGGCGAACTAGGTCTGGTATACCGTCTTCATTTTGATCGATGGTGCAAGAATCCTCCCAGATTGGAGTCTCGTCGTGGTCTCCATCGATTTCTGAGGACCCGAAGGCGGATTGGACCTTTATTCCGATTTCACGATCTTGTAGTGTCGCCCCGGGATCTATTTCGATTATCGCAACTAGTTGTAATGTAGTATACGCAGGCATAATTGGAAGCATTACCGTTCCTGCAGATGTGCCCACTGCAGTTACGTAGCAGTCATCTGTAGGGGTGTCTTGACCAACTATCAATTGAACACAAGGGCGTTCTAGCGGGAATTCGGTATCGAAGCCTTCGATCAGAGCATAATTGACTGTCCATCCACTGAGGGTGTTCATGCCAGGAATTGGATCCCAGCCGGCAGAGTTCTCGGTGTGGTTGTGTATCGATGGGTGGTCGTCGACGTTTCCGTAGTTGCTGACATTCATTGTGAAGCGCACGGTTCTACCAGGCGCGGTGGTTTTGATTCGAGATTCTATTGCAGGGTCTAGTTCTATTCGCATATCGTGGAATTCTACGATATCGATGTTCAGAACTATTGTATCTCTCAATTTGGTTCCATCATATGGTTCCTCGCTTAAGACGTCTAGACGTACTGTGTATTCGCCTGCGTAAGTCTTCTCTGGAACATTAATGTAAATCGGGATGTCTTGTGATGTGTCTCGTTCAAGTTCTTCGAAGGTAACTCTTGGAATTTCAATGTCCCAGACCGCTGAGCCTCCGTTTGAATCTGTTATTGAATTTACAGCAATATCGAATCTGTCTGGGCCATTACCTATATTCTCAATTGTTGTATCCAATTGGAAAGACTCTCCTGGATGCAATTCGAGTGTGGATTGTGGCACTGTTGCTTCTAAGTCATAGACTTGAATTACATTTG
This sequence comes from uncultured euryarchaeote, assembly GCA_937876055.1. GTDB lineage: Archaea > Thermoplasmatota > Poseidoniia > Poseidoniales > Thalassarchaeaceae > MGIIb-O1. The sequence goes on along the minus strand of CALEIW010000153.1, from coordinate 2,442 downwards.
TTACCAATACAACAGAGTCTCTGACCTTAGGTGCTCCTTCTAGGTTGGCTTTGACAGTGACAGATTCACCAAGTCCTGCCGTTGCATTGTATGGAGCACACATTATTGCAGTTACAGTATAAGGTGTATCAATAACGCCCCAATATCTCGGATCGTTATCCCCTATTCCGTTACCACCGGGTGCATTTTCAAAATCTAGGTCGACTACCCAGTTATCATAACGCCATGTTGATTCTGAAATCTCAGGTGGTCTTTCGTCTGGGCCGCCTGGTGTTGTAAAGACGAGGAAACCGGGTGTGTAATGCTTGGTGACTTCTATGTCAAATTCGGAACATTCTCCTGGTAGAACGTCTTGTTTAGTCTCTCCAAGGTTGAAGATAATATTTCCAGAACTCCTTACCGATACATTAACCCATAATTCGAGTACATCAAAGGTCCCTCTATCAATCGATAATACCGGCTCTCCAGTAGACCAGCCTTTCAGATAAATCACGAAGGTTCCAGGTTCCTGAGAGGTTGGGACGCTAACTTGCAGGTTGCGCGTTACCGATTGGGTTGGATCTAGGGAAAGCGACGTCGGGAAGGAAACTCCCCAACCGAAAGGTAAGCCCCATTCAGTCTGGCCTTCATGTGTGGTTGGATCGTAGAATGCAAACGTATCGTATACGTTTCCTGTATTCGTTACAGTAATCGAGAAGATTGCTGATTGTCCTTGTTCTACGTCTACCTGATAATGACTGGTGTCGAGATTAATTCCGTGAACAACGTCCATCAAAGTCAACGTGAGTCTTTCATCATTAATCGCTGGATCCTTGTAAGATACGACGCTCACAGTGATTGCAGCTAGTTCGTCCTCGTGAGCTTGATAGATAGTCGGTGCGCGAACACGCATGTATACTGGCACTACATCTCCACCGCGAAGGAAAACCGGTGTCGAATCGAAAATTGGCGTATGATTGGAACTGAAGAACAGGGTTACTGTCCAATTATTTGGTACTCCAAGCAAAGTTACTTCGTAAGTATCTGCGACAAGTTCTGCTGGCCCAGGAGTTGGGTTTGAGATTGTCATGTTGTAGGTAGTCTGCTGACCCGGTTCAATCGTGTGATAGAATGTCTCATCATCGGCCAAATCTACCGATACCAAACCTGTTAGTACGTGTACGTAACATAGAGTGTATCTTCCTTGGTTATTGTTTTCATCACATCGGTTAGTGTCGGACCAAGCGATATGCACTCCGCTACCTAGGTCATTTGCGAATGCAGGCGGCTGACTTAGGTCTGGGGCATAAGGAGAGTTAGGGCCTAGCTTATCTGAATCCCAAGTAGAGATTTCGTGTAACTCCCATGGTTCAATTATTCCTGATGCCAACGAATTAAGAGGGAAACCATTCGGATGAGCATCATTTGTGTGATTTAGTCGGGTGTACATTATGGTCTCGCCCTGAGTTTCATTTCCGTTGTCGAGCCAAGCAATGTGTACATTGTCGAAGGAATCTGTAAGGATCTCTGGCATGTGTGAATTAGCACCAAATGGCCTCTGACTGTCTAGGTTGTTGAGACCCTCTACTGTGGATATCGCAGAGTCTGTAATTTGCTTTATTCCATAGGATGGTAGGCCTGAAGGCGCTCCGTCCCAAGCAGCGGAACCACGAAGTCTTAGCCTTGTGTAGTATATCTCGTAGTTGACATCTATTTCGAACCCATAAGCCCGGCCGTCCATCCATGCAACGTGTGTATTACCAGAGGTATCGATTGCAATTGAGGGGTGCAGGCTGAATGCATCCTGAAGAGTAATTCGGGTATCATTTACGACGACTAGGTGACCATATCCCAACTGGTCGGTTGATGGCCCGATATCCTCTACATACTGATTATTCGACACGGTTGTTCCAGGGGTTCCCTTTGTCCAACCAGGTGGAGGGTTGTCCAACACTGAATAAGGATCCAGAATTGTCAAAAATATCTCACGAGAATTATTTGTTGCTAGATATACTAAGGCTTCGACCATTTGTTGAAGTTCTGTTGCACTACCTGATGAAGTAGGGAAACTGTACATTTTTCCACCTGCATCTGTGTTCCTAAGTGTGGAACCAGGGCAGGTTCTTGTCCCAATTGAGACGAATCCATTGGGGCATTGAGCAAGGTCCTGCATGTGCGATCCTACCTCTACATTCCCTGAGCCAAATCCTGCGGCTAACAACGGCACCGGAACGACGCCTGCCTCTACACAAGCATCGTGTGCCTCGTTGATACTCTGAAGATCGTCGGCCGCTTGGGACGGGTCTCCGCCGTATGGCCCTTCATCAGAAATTGGAATTACAATCTTAGTAGCATTCGGATTCCATCTGTGATCCAATTGTGTTGGTGGATTTGCAGCGTTGCCCATTCGGCCCTGTGCATCTCTCCAAGATAGGCAGGCCCAAGTTGTACCAGGGCCCCAGA
>CALEIW010000152.1 GCA_937876055.1 uncultured euryarchaeote | reverse complement strand
CGACCTACCTCGTGTTGCTCTTCCTGATACAGAGGACTGGGGCGAAAAGATGGAATGGATTCGTTCTGAAAATGTCCCCGGGGCATTTCCATTCACTGCAGGGGTATTCCCATTCAAGCGCGAAGATGAAATTCCACTGCGAATGTTCGCAGGAGAAGGCAGCGCTGAGAGAACAAACAAGAGATTCCATTTCCTTTCCGAAGGCCAACCATTCAATCGACTTAGCACGGCCTTCGATTCTCCTTCGCTCTATGGTAGAGATCCGCAGACCAGACTGGATATTTTCGGGAAGGTCTGCGAATCAGGCGTCAGCATAAGCACAGTCGATGAGATGGATATGCTGTTCGAAGGCTTCGACCTTTGTGCCCCAAATACTTCGACATCAAAAACCATCAATGGTAACTATTGGTGGCACCTTGCAGCATTCTTCAATGTAGCAATCAAACAACAAGTTCGTAAGTTCGAGAAGGAAAACGGACGGGAGCCAAATGAAGAAGAGTATCTCGAATTAAAGGCCTGGGCATTGAACAATGTCAGGGGTACTGTTCAGGCTGATCAACTGAAGGAATCAATGGGGCAGAATACCCTTGTTTTCAATCTCGATACTGCGCTCAGAATGATGGGTGATGTAGCTGAATATTACGTTCAGAACAACATCCGCAACCACTACTTTGTCTCGATCTCCGGCTACCATATTGCCGAAGCAGGTGCCAACCCAATAACGCAAGCAGCGCTTACTCTAAGCAATGGGCTAACCTATGTTGAGTTATTCAAAGCAAGAGGTTTGGACCCTGATAAATTCCTCAGAAACTTTAGTTGGTTCTTCTCAAATGGTATGGATCCAGAATACGCCGTAATCGGAAGAGTCGCTCGTAGAATATGGGCAATTGCGATGCGAGATATCTACGGAGTAGGTCATCGTGGCCAGCAACTGAAATATCACATTCAATCCAGTGGTAGAAGTTTGCACGCACAGGAGTTTACCTTCAACGACTACAGGACTACACTTCAGGCACTCTACGCTCTAGCAGATAATGCCAACTCCCTCCATACTAACTCACGTGATGAAGCCTTCGGAACCCCAACTGAAGAGACCGTTAGGGATTCAATCGCAATCCAAATGATTCTATCCAAGGAATATGGATTGCTAGCTAACGAGAACCCGATGCAGGGCTCTCACCTCTCGACTTGGTTAACCGAACAAGTAGAGGAAGAAATTCTCAGAATATTCGAAGAAATGCACCGCCGTGGAGGTGTCTTAGGTTCCTTGGAAGTCAATTATCAGCGTAACCGAATACAAGACGAATCGATGGTTTATGAGCACAGGAAGCATTCTGGTGAATTACCAATAATTGGAGTGAACACATTCACCAATCCTGATGCGACCAGCCTTTCAGCAGACGAAGCAGACTCATTCGATATGGATGTCACTCGTTCCGATGTAGGCGAGAAGAAGATGGTAATCGAACGAAATGAAGCCTTCAAGGAAGAAAATAAACAGAAAGCCGAGGAAGGTCTTGCAAGACTAAAGCAAGTTGCAAGAGATGGCGGTAATCTATTCGAAGTGATGATGGATATTGTCGAGTATTGTTCCGTTGGTCAAGTGACTCAGGCTTTGTTTGAGACCGGCGGTAAGTTCCGTAGGAATATGTGAAAATATGCCAATACAGGAGATAATTCCATCAGTTTTGGATTATATGTTCAATAACTTCAAGGATTTACCTAGACCTGTACAATTCCTGTTGAATTTCATGTTTTACGCA
>CALEIW010000151.1 GCA_937876055.1 uncultured euryarchaeote | reverse complement strand
AAGTCGACGAGCGGTAGGAGTTTGCTGTCGAATCTCCTACTAATTGACGATAAGTTCCTTCTCCAATTACAATGACTGAATTAGTCTCTGCAGCAGAATATCCAGGAACCCACTGATGCCGCCCAGCAAAACTTACTGTAGCTTCACTACTTCCAGTTTCTACAGGAATTCCAAATTCATTCAATTCATAACTCTTGTAAATTAACGTGATTGAAGATCCTGGGATCGGATCATCAAGAGAATCTTCTGCTAAATCGCCCGCTGTGTAACCATTGCCGCCCAAGGTATTAGCGAAAGAAGCAATGTTATCTCCCGGTATAGCTTGTTTGTCCCAAATCAAAGTATTTTCATGTCCATCGAAGACAACCCAAGTCAGGAGTGGCACTCCTGTGTCCTTTGTTTCCGTGAAAATAGTACCAACAGATGTCATGGAAGAAATATCCGAAATATCATTATCATTGATCAATTCAATAGATTGCATGACTCGGTTTCGAGCCTCTTGTTCGGTTAGAGCAGTGTCGAATTGTATCTTTAGATCTGCACCATTCTGAGCGTTTGTCGTCCTTTCATCAACCAGAGTCCCAGTATGTCCTTGAACTGCGGCCAGCGTGACTATCGACAACGTTAGGAGTAAGATTAGAGACAATCTGCTAACGGACTGGCTTGAACCCGAACCACTTAGTCCTCTACGAATATCAGAAATCGCCGGTGACCATCCGAAGAGCCTATTGAGAATTTGAGGGCCAGTCGCTCCTATCTGAGATAGAACAAGAGCACCACCAATCCACAGGAAGAATGGGCCCAATAACAATACAACCGCATTGACAATGAAATTGGTTATGATTCCTGAACTTCCCCATATCCAGAATCCTCCGTTTGATTGGATCCAACTCTCGAGCAATGCGAGTGAACCGATTGCAAATGTTAGCCAATGTAGTAGATAGTATGGTTCTCGCTCTCTGTTAACCTTCCTAACACCTTCATCAATTTCCATACTGAGGAATTTCTTGGTGGTAGCTCTACCCCGCCAATATGCAACCCCGATAGTAAGTAAGCCAACAACGAAGGTTGAACCCCCACTCAGGATTGGATTTACATCTACATCTCCGGCATCAGTAAATCTCAGGAAACCAACAGCCCTCAGTACAATTTCTACTGATCCAGTGGCTATAACAAACCCTAAGGCCCAAGCAATCGTACCTATTGCAAATACTTCGATAACCATCATTCTTCCTAGGGTTTGCTCTGTTCCTCCGATCACTCTTTGGATTGAAACTTCCCTTCTTCGTTGTTCGAGAGAAAGAACAAGACCATAGGCCAGAACTACGAAAGAAAGCGCTACAATTGGAATGACCAAAATGTAGTCAAACACTTGGATTATCCCCAAGAATATATTCAGGAAGGTGATTGTTCCAGAAATTAAGTCATTGTATTCGACGGAGATAAGAGCAAAATTACCCTCATCCCCGCAGGAAACTTCAGTCTCTCCAGTGGAAACTTCTCTCAAAACTTCATCTGAAATTACATCTGAACAAGCGCCAACAGCAAAAAATCTAGGAAGAGTTGCATCTTTCACAACAAAAGATTCGTTTGTTACTGGATCAATCAGTGTCAAATCTCCATTAACA
>CALEIW010000150.1 GCA_937876055.1 uncultured euryarchaeote | reverse complement strand
GAATACTTCGTTAGTTACTATGATTACTACCAACCAGAGGCTTACCTTCCTAATCGAGATTTATACATCGATAAAGAATTGCAGATGAATGAGAGAATCGAACAAGAACGATTCTCGACTGTTGCTAGTCTTGTTACTCGTCCTGATGTAATTACTGTTGGAACTGTTAGCGCAATTTATGGTTTGAATCCTCCAGAAGCATTCCAAGAATCCTATTTGCATTTGCAGGTTGGAGAAGCGCTAGAACCACAGGATGTCATGCGCGCCTTGGTTGAGATGCAATATCGAAGAACAACCGGAGATATTGCTAGAGGGGATGTCAGACTTAGAGGTGAGGTCCTCGATGTCTGGATGCCCAGCCGAGATGACCCAATTAGAATTCGATTCGGCTGGGATGGAATAGAAAAAATCACAGTTTGTGAAGCTGTATCATGGGAGCCGCTTGACGATTTTGAAGAAGCGTGGATTCACCCTAAGGAATTCTACATGACCAGTGAAGAAAGATTTCTGCAAGCGATTGAGGATATCGAAGATGAATTAGATGAAAGAATCAATTTCTATGAGAGAAAGGGTCTAGATTTAGAGGCTCATAGAATAGAACAGAGAACTAAGTTCGATTTAGAGATGCTACGCGAAACCGGTTCCTGCAAGGGTGTAGAGAATTACTCGATGCACTTCGATGGCAGGCAACCGGGAGAGCGACCATACTGTTTGCTTGATTTCTACCGATATTGCGCCGAGTCATATCATGGTGGTGGGGAGAAATATCTGGTAATCATGGATGAGAGTCATGTTACACTACCACAAGTAGGTGGAATGTTTGGTGGAGATTGGTCGAGAAAAGCCAATCTAGTCGAGTACGGATTCCGACTTCGCAGCGCTCATGATAACCGTCCTCTGAAACTCGCTGAATTCCAAGAGTTGATTCCTCAGATGCTCTATGTCAGCGCAACCCCTGGAGAGAGGGAGTTGCGCCATCTGGCAGAAATTTCTGGAAAAAACGTACACGAGGGGTTGCTACATGCACCGGCTGGGGGTGGAGCGGGAGAAGCAGATGTGCCTAAGAAAATTGCACGCTATCCTATGGAAGAAATTCTTGTTGACCTGCCCGAAGTTGTGAGAATGGAGATTCGCCCTACTGGGTTGTTAGACCCTGATATCGAAGTAAGACCTACCAAGGGTCAGGTCGACGATCTACTCAGCGAAATCAACCAATGTGTTGAGAGAGGCGAGAGAGTATTAGTTACTGTGATGACGATCAAATTCGCTGAAGAAGTTGCAGAGTATTTACTCAAGATGAATGTAAAAGCGCACTATCTTCACTCCGAAATTGATACGATAGAGAGGACTGAAATTATCAAAGCGTTAAGACTAGGTCATATCGATGTAATTGTTGGAATCAACCTTCTTAGGGAAGGGCTCGATATCCCAGAGGTTTCACTTGTTGCAATTTTTGATGCGGAACGCGAGGGATTCCTAAGGAACGAGCGTTCATTGTTACAGACGATTGGTAGAGCGAGTCGAAACGAGAATGGAAAGGTGATTTTGTATGCCGATTCTGTATCTCCTTCGATGGAGGCGGCAATAGGGCAAACAACCGCTAGAAGACGCAGGCAAGAAGCATACAACGCGGCTAATGGAATCATCCCGAAGACAATTCAAAAAGCACTACCTGTAATGGGGGCAGAAGTTGAAGATTTGATGGCTGGAGCAGCTGGAAAAGGAAAGGGGGGCGGTCGAAGATTGGTCGCTCGCAAACCAGGAAAGAAAGGCCTCGATGGAATTGTCAAGAAATACGGACTCGGCGCTGGTGCGTGGAATTCTACAGATTCTGTTCTGGATAACATAAGCCAACCAGAATGGGTTGATGCTGCATACGAGGCATTGACTGAAGATGATGTGGAAGATACTCCAATTGATGATAGTGAGCGAAGCAAATTGATTGAACGTCTCGAGAAAGAAATGAAGCAGGCAGCGGCTAGACTTGACTTCGAACGAGCTGCCGCGATTCGAGATAGAATTTATCAGATTGAGACCGCAGAGTAATACAATCTGTAAACGGAATCCTTTGGAATAGCCTTAGTTGAATTGAATACGAAAGAGCGAGCCGGAGGATTCGTGACCGCATACTCCCGCGATGACTTCTCGGCTCCTGTCGAGGATTATGACTTCGGTTCTGTCGATAGTCCACGCGATCTCATCGACCAAATGGCGCGGGCGGGAGGCTTCACTGCGACTAAACTCGCTCACGCGCGAGATATTCTTAGCGAATCAATAGCAAAAACAAATCATGATGGGGTTTTGAATTGGCTCTCATTCCCTGCTTGCCTGTGCGCTACAGGAACTCGAGGATTTTTCCTTGAGGCCGTAAAGCGAAAGTCATTCAACGTCATTATCACAACTTGTGGTACCTTGGATCATGATATCGCAAGAACTTACCAAGACTACTTTCATGGAGATTTCAATCTCGACGATATTGCTCTTGGAGAAGAGGGATTAAATCGCCTAGGTAACGTCATCGTACCAAACGAATGCTATGGAGAAATTCTCGAAAGAGTTGTACTTCCATGGCTGGATGAAATCGAAGAAGAAAGGTTAGCGGCTAATCCAGATAATCCGTGGCTAGGATTTGGATCTGTGGAACTCTGCTGGGCTATTGGAGATCGAATCGAAGACGAAACCTCTCTTCTTTACTGGATTGCAAAACATCGCATACCGATGGTTATACCTGGACTTTCGGATGGATCAATCGGGGCACAATTATTCATGCATCGGCAGAAGAATCCGAACTTCATGGTGGATTTCCTCGCTGATGAGCAAATTCTCTCCGACCTGACTTGGACTGCGGAGGAATCTCATGCATTGATGGTCGGGGGAGGAATTTCGAAGCACCACGTAATTTGGTGGAATCAATATCGAGATGGGTTAGATTCCGCAGTTGGAATTACAACCGCTCCCGAACACGATGGATCTCTATCCGGTGCTCGGCTTAAGGAAGCGATTTCTTGGGGCAAGGTAAGACCTGAGGCGCCACATGTTGTGGTAGAAGGAGATGCTAGTGTATTGCTTCCATTATTGGGCGCAGACCTATTCTCATGAATTGCTGTTCTCGGCGTTTTCCATTGACTATTCTGAGTCGCTTTGTCTTGCATAGGACGGGATATTGCTTAAGTGGTGTCTGCGTTGCGCCGTGCTTCATGTCCGTAGAGGCAATGATGCAGAACATGATTGATGAATTGACCGACGCTATGAAAGATGCTGCAAAGCACGACAAGGGCGTGAACGCAGCTGGAACACGAGTCCGCAAGACTATGCAGAGCATTAAGGCTGCAGCACAGGACGTTAGGAAGCAAGTCCAAGCAGACCGCTCCTGAACATTAGATTACGATCTATTGTTTTCATTCGCCCTGCGAATGAGCGAACAATTCCATCAACCCCACGCGCATAGCAGTTAGAGGCCTCCATCCCTCTTCTCGACCAGATGCTAGCATTGCATTATGCAATGGAACTAGATTAGGCCGAGAGATTTGCCCATCAAATTGCTGTGAGGCAGGGCTAGGGATATTTGTGAGAGATTCTACAGTATGGCTAAGTTGCAGTGCGTCAGTATATCGCCTCCATAGCAATTTCATTTCCTCTAAGACCGCATCTGAACTCCAAGCCCGACGACCTGCCAAATCAATGACTCCGCTTGGGATATCCCCGTCGGTCAATGAAATCTGTACGATTGCATCTGTAGCGTCACGAATGTGTACCCAGTGACGGGCCTCGATATCTTCTGGAGGGCTGCCTTGCGAACCCCCTTTGACCCAATTTATCCAATCGGAGATAATTTCAACACCCCAACCATTTACCTGTTGAGGAACAAGGATATCATGAATTCGAAAAATTAGTTTAGCATTTGGATTAGAAATTTGGGCTGGAATAACTGCAATATCAATTTCAGACATTGGAGGAGCATTTTCCCCTATGGCGATTATCAAATCTGAATCTTCTTTATTCTGAGTAAAGGTTGCACCTGCTCGTTCTAATCGGTCGGCAAGCGCTAGATATACTGCATCTTGGTCCCCAAGAAGGCGCACCACCTTTGTCATCAAAACCGCCGGGTAGGCGTTGCCTCATGGTTGTGATGGCTAAAAAATCAAGCCGTTGTAACCGCTGCTTGCTCTTTTGCAATGAAGTGATCCAGACAATTACGAACAATTTCCACAATCATATCTATCTCTGGACTTGTTAAACCGAAATGGGGCGTAAATCGTAGAGCATTTTGACCTCCATGAATTACACCCAATCCCTGTTCTCGGCACCATTCTTCGATTCCGCCGAATCCCACTACTGGGAATCTATCCGGATCTAATTCGGCGCACAGCAATAAGCCGGTGCCTTGTACTAAGGAGATGCAATCTGGATAGTCCGCTTGCAGTTCTCTCAATTTTGAGAGGAATTCATCACCGGAGTCACGAATATTCTGACGCATTCCTGGAGTTATTCGATCCAAAACTGCAACTGCAGTCTCAAGAGCACGTGGATTGGTTGTCATAGTGTTTCCATAAATTCCTACAACATACAATTCAGCAGCACGCTCACTTAATCCTAGAACTGAGAGAGGATATTGACCAGCGTTGAGTGCCTTTGACCACGTCTCTAAATCAGGCACCTCTGCATCTTGGAAGCCATCGTAGTCGACTACAGATAGGCAACCCTGGCCTCGCAAACCTGCTTGGATGGAGTCGACTAGAAGTAGTGAGCCGTGTTCTTTAGTCAATCTTCGAGCTTCATCGTAGAACTCTCGGGTTATGCATTGACCAGGACTACCTTCTCCTTGGATTGGCTCCATAGCCATCATTTCGATAAAGAAGCCCTCTTCATCAGCGCGAGCAAAGGTTGCTTGTAAGTCAGAGATATCGTTAGGTTCGACAATGAGTACGTTATCATCTCTGAATGTTGCTAAATTAGTTCGGTATCCATCTTTACATGAGTCCGAAATCGTAGCTGGACGTTGAGTACGGCCATGGAATGCCTGTCTAAGTGCTACCAATTTGATTGGTTTACCTTCATGGCGACCGCCTTTTCCAGTCATCTCGTTAGCATTAACATCTGCAATCCTCATTCCGATGGTGACAGATTCAGAACCGCTATTGAGACACACGAATCGAGAGAATGGACAACTTCCTCTTGTGTACCCAACCTCCTTTCGCAATGCATCGGCTAATCTTTTTTGGCTAAATGAAGCAGTCATTACGTTGGCCATAACCCAGTTATTGCTCATTGCATCGATAATTTGGTCAGGGCCATGTCCAGCGCCAAGCATACCATATCCACCGTTGTCATGAATAACTCTACCATGTGATGTGATTATCCAAGGTCCTCTAGCAGCGATTGGAATGTAGGGATTTACGGTCTCTGGTTTGTAGAAGTTGACATAATCCTCCTGAAGTTTAGTGATGAGATCTGATTCATCTAACATCATCGTTGCTACTCCAACTTCGTGCCTCAAAGCAGAATGGTTCTCATGAGCTTCAGATATTGCCCTTACCAAATCTGAATCTTTGTTTACGAATTGTTGTATCACTGAATCATCCAAACCAACCGTTCGGACATTTCCGGAATTTGCTCGTATGTCGGCAAGTAGGTCGTACGCCCCAGCCATCAATATCCCAACGAGGGCCGCCTCATCAATATTCTCAATGAATTCTTCATTAAAATTCAGAATCTAAAGATTCTGGATGATATTGGAATCGGTACGATTTCTGCTGATCTTTGATTCAAGAATTGTTCAATTTTGAAGTTCTGATAATCATACAAAAAATCAAACTGACTTTAATTTTTCAATTGAAATTTTAATTTTAGAGTGAAATTTTTAATTGGATTATCAGTCTTAGTTAACAGATAGTATAAGTGCTAATCCGCAGAAGGCAACCTAGGGACAAGCACGGGGGATGCACTAGCCCAACGCAAAATTGAGGGAAAAAAATGAGCGAAGAATACCGAATCCAGGAATTGCTTCAGAGAGAGGTTTACGTCGGAGATACACTTGTTGGCGTGATTACCGGAGAGAGATCTCATCCGCGAGATGAATTTGTTAAATCAATGCGGCTTGAAGTCGTAGATGATGTCGCGGGCGAATATATGCGAAAGCCAGCTGAACATGCACCATTATCGAAAGAGTTGGTGCACAGCATAAGGCCAGATGGAGGAGTAAAACTCTCGAAGTCAATGAGAGAATTGCAACGCAGGTGGCGTAATACTATTCGTATCGACGAACAACTTTGGGCGCCTGATGAATTGGTCGACCGTGCTGTCATGGACAATGATGGTATCGACCTCGGGAATGTTGCAGGATTTGTCAAAGTTAAACGAACATACCGTGGTGTTGTTATCAATACCCACGCTATCTTGCGACGCAAGTATAACCTGCCTGAACAACTGATTATTCCCGTCAAGCAATTGGCCAGAACTACCGCCTTCTTGGACGAATTGATTCTGCGCTGTACTCTCAAAAGATTGGTTACTTTACCCAGTTATTTACAGTTAAACGGCGATTCTGAGTAAATATCACTGAATCTTACTTCCACTGTGGAAGTTGGAATGGTGGGCATGGCAGGATTTGAACCTGCGGCCTCCCGGTTATCAGCCGGGTGCTCCAGCCAAGCTAAGCTACACGCCCTTGAGCAAACTCGCGAGAAGCGTACCCATTTTGAATATGCCCATCTGGCTTTATTCCTTGTTGAATGCCAATCGGAGAAGTCATGAAGGACTCGCTACTCGCGCAGTTCACTCATGCCGGTTGTGAGTGGTTCCTCAGGCCGAGCGATTGCAGAGGCTTTGGCCCCGTTATTGGGAATGCAACATGTCGAATTAATCACTCGAAGATTTCCCGATGGAGAGGGCTATGTTAGAGTACCATCCAAATCCATAGAATCGGTCCGTAGCGAGCCTGTTGTATTAGTATCAAACACCTATCCAGACTCAGGTGTGCTCGAAACTATCCTACTATTGGAGGCTATTGCTTCTGTAAGAGCAGGAGACCTTTCAAATTACAAGAATGAGGAGCCACAAAGTCTCCCTGATGTCGGCCCTGGCATCTTTTTGGCGATACCATACTTTGGATACTCTCGTCAAGACAAGAGATTCTCGCCTGGTGAGGCTGTAAGTGCGCGAGTTATTGGAGAGATGCTAGCACGCTGTTGTGATGGAATCGCTATTCTCGACCTTCATGCACCCGCAATCCTCGAGGATTTATCCGTCCCTGTTGAGTTTGTTAGCGCGATGCCAGAGATTGCGGCTAGATTATCTAAAGAAGTCGATCCTGATTTCATCTTAAGCCCTGACAAGGGAGCTATTGATCGGGCAACCGAAGTAGCGACAATTGGTGGATGGGATTTCAGTTATCTCGAGAAGACTAGAATCGATGCCCATACAATTGAACACACACCCAAAGATCTCGATGTAAACGGAAAGATTGTTGCGATTGTCGATGATATGATTAGTACTGGTGGTACAATTTGTAGAGCAAGTGATGCCCTTCACAGACAAGGCGCTACAGAAGTTCATGCCGCCTGTACCCATGGTTTGTTCACTGCAGGTGCGATTTCTCGTCTCTCCAATCATGTTGATGGAGTTCACAGCACAGATTCTCTTCCAAACCCAAGGGCTGTAGTAAGTTCAGCTCCCGCTCTCGCTCGTGGTCTGAAGAACCTCATGGGATAATCATGGATGTCTTTGAGGGTAGAATTTCTTCTTCTGGTTTCGCCAGTGGCGACAGAATTGTAGTTGGAGATTGGAAGAAATCACCACTAGGTTCCTTCACTAATGTAATGTGGGCTAAACCGGATGGCGCCCGAGTATTACTTTCTCCAAGCCAAAAACACGCAGACTACGTCTCGGCTTTGTACAATTTTGAAGAAGTTCATATCGTCCCAATAGAAGTAATTAGGCAATCAAAAAGTGTCGAAATTAAAGCACCACCATTGAATATCAAATTACGCTGGGGGATGGAATTTGGATTGCCCATTCCAAGACCAAGATGGTTTATCTCAACAGTGGAACAATGGTTTGCCAAGGCATTCTTCGGAACTAGTACACATGGATTGACCTGTAATGGGTTAAGGGAATGGTACTGTATCTATTCTCTTTCGAAAATCAAACATGCATCTGCAGTATGTAATGGAGTAGATTTAGGAAATCCCTCAAATTTCGAAATCAACGCTTGTTTTGGATTCAGTGAGCCGCCAAAGAAGCCCTCATCAGTGCGTTTGCGTTCCATGATTGAGAGCGTTGAACAATTACCGTAGGTAATCCGCTGCGTTTATATCAGCCACGCCGTGCGCCGGACTACCCCACATGAGGAGTGAATCCAATGAGTGTACACATAGCATATGAGACCCCACAAGACGTGCAAGAGCAAGTCTACGAGATGGTAAAGGCCCTAGGAAAGGACGGACGCGGCGCACTAAAGAGAGGTGCTAACGAAGTAACCAAGGCTGCCGAGCGCGGAACAGCGCAGATGGTAGTTATGGCAGAAAACGTCAACCCTGGTGAACTTTTAGCACACATCCCAATGATTTGCAAAGAAAAGGAAATCCCATTCATCTACGTAGAAGACCAAGCCTATTTGGCTGAGGCTGCTGGAATGCCAACAGGTACCCGTACAGCTGCAATAGCAGTCATGGACGTTAGCAAGGATGGCGCTGAGCGCTTCAATGAAGTCAAAGGACACTTCGAGACTCTGTCTGCCTGAAGTAACTGAATCGGAAATAACGGAGGAAGTCAAATGGCAGAAGTCGAAGCATGGCCCGCAGAGGTCGTTGAAATTGTTGGCCGCACCGGTATGACCGGTGAGGCTACACAAGTCAAGGTGCGCGTAAATGATGCACCTAACCCGCGCGACGTTGGTCGCATAATTACTCGTAACGTAGTCGGTCCAGTAAGGATCGGCGATATTCTGATGCTGAAGGATACAGGCCGTGAGGCCCGTCGCCTCAGTGCTCGATGAGGTGATTGGAATGCCAGAGCGAAGAGTCTGTAATTTCACTCACGAAGAAATCGAACCGGGCACCGGAATGATGTTCATCAAGCGCGATGGTACTGTCTTTTGGTTCAAGGATAGTAAGGCACGCAAGAACCACTTGAATCTCAAGCGTAATCCACGCCGATTAAAGTGGACTCGTCGATACGAAAAAGGCGGAATCAAGTAAATACTGCCCTTGGGGTAGAATTCCTAACCCTCTACATCAAGTAGTATGATTTTCCGGCAGTGGATTATGGCTGAAGGTACAGTTAAGTGGTTCAACAGAATAAAGGGTTACGGATTCATAGAGCAAGAAGATGGAGAGGACCTCTTCGTCCACAAGAGTCAGGTGGAAGGAGAAATCAATGACGGCGATACCGTTGAATACGAAATTGGTGAAGGGCCAAAAGGTCCAAACGCAGTCAATGTCAAGAAAACTAACTGAATATTCAGATTGTTTGATTGGTCCAATCAGTACAAGCAGTGTGTGTACACTTTGGCGGATCAAATAGAATCTTTTCACTAGGGTCGATTAAATCTAGCAGAAGATTTGAACCGGCCCCCTCTTGAATGGTTACAACAGAACTAGTAGAGGCCGGAAGATAATCCTCTCCAGTGCTGGCTAGACTGAGTTTTATCGTGTGACCAGCGGAGATTTGAGCATCCAATGTGAAAAATTCCATCTTGGCGTTGATTGTCTCAATTATTGGCAACCATGTTTGCTCATCTGTGCCACCTTCGTGGTAGCGCAGGTCCATGATTGCATGACCAATATGGATACATGAGCCATTCTCATTACAGTCTTCTAGTAATGCGTAAATTTGTCCTCCAACAGTTGCCGTAGTTACATCGATATGGAGTCTTGGAAGTCCAGCAATCCAGATGTCTTCTTCCAAAGGTTCGGTCTCATAGACAGGTCCTGTGGCTCCGTTTGGAAGAATCGTAGTAGTGCCTGCAACATTCATCAGACCACCACCTAGGTCAAGGGCAAGGGTTGTCATTCCTTCTGGTGGATATCGATCCTCTAGACGCCACTGTCCTTGGTTAGTTTGAATTTCAACCCATAGACCAGGTTTCTCTCCCTTGTCTAAGAGATAGTAATCAAACCATTCTAGAAGGTCTTGCATCCAATCAAATCGAGTCATTTGAGGGTACCCCTCACGGCCTCGACCTTCTCCCGACCTATCGAAGTGGTAATCGGGTCGGTCGGGATAATCATGATCCCATTGTCCAAACAGGCCTTTGGCTTCGATTCCCGCATCTTTGAGCTGATTGATTACTGGAACCGCCATGTGTGGGTCGACATTCCAGTCATGCATCCCTTGGATTAAGTAGACTGAACCTTCGTAATTAGCTAAAACTCGGTCTAGGAAATATCGTTCCTTCCAATATGTTCCCGCTGCTTCACCACCCCACATCCAAGCAGCCACGCCGGTTCCCGGACCGATGATGTAATCGGGACACATATTGCCAATATCTTCTGTATCTCCATCAATTCCATACGAGCCATATACTCCATTGTGCATTATTGGAGCTCGGGCTTCAGAGGAACCATTCTTCCACATTAACTCCATGACACCAATGAGCCCTGAGATTGGAACAATTGTCGCAAGGTGCTCATTACCGAATGTTGCCGCTTGCCAAGGGGTTGAGCCATCGTATGACTTTCCAATCATGGCGACGCGTCCATTCGACCAATCCTGCGTGCCAAGCCAAGTGACCGCTGCATCAACTCCTAGTTGCTCAGCATTACCCATCAAATCCATACAGTGATTTGAACGGCCTGTACCCATCACAGAAACTTGAGCAAATGCATAACCATGGGGTAATATCTGATCAATTATCATACTACCGAGCCATGTTCCTGGTTGTTCAACCGGACCAGTTTGAACCGAAGCTTCATCGAAATAAGGACCGAACTCTGCGATTACTGGTACTTTGACTCCTTCCGGAACATCCGGAAGCCAAAGTCCGAGGCTGACCTTGCCATTCGGAGCAGCACCTCCTTCTGAGAGAGGTAAATCAAATTCAACGAAGTGATGGCTGGAGTTCCAATCATTCTCGGTTTCCTTCAAACTGTATGGACCAAACTCCATTACGAAGGAATATGGTTGGTCTGTAATGTATGGCCACTCACTTCGTTCCCATACCGGAACCCTCTCGTATATTCCGAGTTCTTGCTTAACCTCGTCAACAATTTCATCGAAAATTACGGATTGAAGTATTACTGCTAAGAGAATACCAACAACTGCTAATGCACCCGCGGCGAGTGCTAAGCCTCGCTTGTCTATTCCTGCTGAATCTAGTAATTCCCCGATGACCTCTCCAACTGGGGGAATCTCGCTAGAAGGAATTTCGGGAGAATCGTCTTCTAGGACTAATTCTGCCTCCAATACAGGGGCTTTCGTGACATTAGCACCTACATGCACATGGCCCTCTGGGCCATGGTCGTGGTCACAGCAGTCCTCTCCCATCTAGGCTTGCGATAAGGAAACCCTTCTTGAGTTAGTCTATCAATCGTCTGAATTTTCCGAACGAGTTTGATTGAAAAAGGAGGGGAGGGTCGCCCGCACCATGGGAATGCAGACGACGTTCGTAATGGTAAAGCCAGATGGAGTACAAAGAGGCCTAGTTGGAAACATCATCCAACGCTTCGAAAACAAGGGACTGCGCCTTGTTGCTCTACGTCAAATAACACCTTCTCTGGAGCTTGCTGAGAGTCATTATGCAGTTCACTCCGAGCGCCCATTTTACTCCGGTCTAATCGAATTCATCACATCTGGTCCAGTAGTCGCTATGGCTTGGACTGGTGTCGATGCCATTTCGGTGGCTAGAAACATCATCGGACCAACCAATGGGCGCGAGGCTGCTCCGGGAACCATTCGCGGAGATTTCGCAATGGATATTGGTCACAACATAATCCACGGCTCAGACGGTGAAGACACCGCTGCATTCGAATTGGGACTATGGTTCCCAGAAGGTGTCATCGAGTGGACTCGTGATGCAGAGAGCCAGATTTACGAGTGAAATTACGACTTGAAAGAGGATTGAGCATGAGGTGTTTGATATGTCCGGACGCCGCCAACCAATTGTCTCTGTTTTAGGGCATGTAGATCACGGTAAAACCTCGCTTCTAGATCACATTCGAGGGTTGGGGTCTGGCCGACAAGCCAGTGTAATGGATAGAGAGGCTGGTGGAATCACTCAACACATCGGTGCAACAGAAGTCCCAGCAAACCTCCTAAACGAATTGTGTGGACCTCTTCTTGGTGACAAGTCGTTTGATTCCCCTGGCTTACTTTTCATAGATACACCAGGACATCATTCATTCTCCACGCTTCGCTCGCGAGGTGGCGCTCTAGCGGATATTGCTATCTTAATGGTCGATGTGATGGAAGGTGTCCGACCTCAAACTATCGAATCTATACGAATCCTAAAGCAAGCAAAGACACCTTTCGTAATCGCTGCAAACAAAGTCGACCGAATCCATGGATGGGATTCGGTTCACGGACGCTCAATGGCCCAGGCAGTTAGAGAACAAACAAAAGATGCTCAAGCCTTGTTTGAGCAGAGGTACTGGGATTTAGTCGGTAAGTTTGCGGAACATGGATTCAACATAGAAATGTACTCCAAAGTCAAGGATTTCACCCAAGAAATCGCCCTTGTTCCTATTTCAGCTCGTGAGGGGGAAGGTATCCAAGATCTATTAGCCGTCGTAATCGGTCTTGCGGAACGATATTTGGAAGACAAATTAACCGACATCGAAGGTGCTGGTGAAGGCACCGTTTTAGAAATGAAAGAAGAGAGAGGACTCGGAAAGACTCTCGATGTTATCCTCTATCGTGGATCGGTCAAGAAAGGCGACGAAATCGTTCTCGTTACAGACGAAGGTGGAGTATCCACACACGTGCGTGGAATGTTTGCGCCGCGTGGAATGTCAGAAATGCGAGACGCGGGTAATCGATGGGACGACACAGAAGCAGCACACGCAGCTTCAGGTCTGAAAATCTCGGCTCCGGATTTAGACGGTGTTCTCGCGGGAACTACCCTTAGGGTTGTATCAAATGATGCTGAACGCCAAGAAGCCATTTCACAAGCTGATGCAGAAGCCAACCTTTCAGTTGAATTGGACGAAGAAGGCGTTACCATCAAGGCCGATACAGTTGGTGGCCTAGAGGCTCTTGCCAAGGAGTTGCGAGCAGTAGAGGTGCCAATTCGCCACGCCAGCATCGGTAAGGTAAATCGCCGTGATGTTAGATCTGCAGAGAACTCTAACGATCCACTTCATAGAATCATTCTAGCATTCGCTACAGAAATTCTACCGGATGCAGAAGAAGAGATTGAAAACTCAGAAAATGGAGTCAAATATCTCGGTTCAGACATCATTTACCACATTCTCGAAGAGCGAGAAGAATGGGTCGAACAACGTACTCGCGAACTTGAAGAAGCTAGTCGCGAAAAAGTCGTATATCCAGGTCGAATTCTATTACTTCCAGATCACACATTCCGTGTCTCAAAACCTGCAGTAGTCGGAGTTAGAGTGCTTGCTGGAAGAATTCACGTTGGTCAACGCTTATTGAAAAATGGTGAACGCGTTGGGCAAATCAAATCCATACGATCTGGTCAAGATTCTATGAAGGAAGCAAAGCAAGGCTCAGAGGTCGCCGTTGCCATCGATGGAGTCACTGTTGGAAGGCAAATAGACGAGGATGATGTGCTCTTGGTGGACATACCAGAATCACACGCAAAGAAGTTGAGAAAGATGGACTTAACAAGTGCAGAATTAGAAGTGCTAGAGGAATTAACTGCGATTCATCGTAAAGATTCGCATTTCTGGGGTCTCTAAAGGGTTTGAATCACTAAGCGTTCATAGACACCCAGCGCTTAAGTATCAAAAATTTAGCAGGATGAATATTCAGGTGTCTCAGATGACAATGGCTGCAAGTGACCCTAAGTCCCGAGAACTTATCCAAACCGTATCACAGATCTCCAATGGTCTGATGGGAGAAGTGGCGAAAGTTATCATTGGAAAGCAAGAAAACCTACGAAAGGTAAGCATTGGAATTCTATCAAATGCAAACATGCTAATTGAGGATTATCCGGGTCTGGCAAAGACATTGATGGCGAACACTTTCGCAACCGCTCTGGGTTGTAAATTCAAGCGTGTTCAGTTTACTCCCGATTTGCTGCCAGCAGATATCATGGGGACATACATGTATGACCAACAGGCTGGAGAGTTCAAACTCCGCCCAGGTCCACTATTCACCAACGTTCTTCTCGCTGACGAAATTAACCGTGCGCCTCCAAAGACTCAGGCCGCTTTGTTAGAGGCTATGGAAGAAAAGCAGGTTACCATTGAGGGTATTACCCACAAATTACCTGCACCTTTCATCACAATGGCAACACAAAACCCAATCGAGCAAGAAGGAACATACCCACTTCCTGAAGCACAAATGGACCGATTCATGATGAAGATGTCAATGGGTTACCCAGATCGTCAGGAAGAGAAATCTATCCTTCAACGCAGAAAACTTCGCGGTAAAGATGACCACGACATAGAGACAATCACCTCCCCAAAGAAAGTTGTAGCCATGCAGAAGGCCCTTGAGACAGTGCATGTTGATACTGCAATCCTTTCCTACATCGTAGAATTAGTCCACCGTACTCGTGAAGACCACCGTGTGATTACAGGTGCTTCACCGCGTGCTAGCCAATCACTATTCAAGACCGCACGCGCAAGTGCAGCAATCGATGGTCGTGACTATGTGATTCCAGATGATATCAAGGCTGTTGCACTGCAAGTTGTCAGCCACAGAATCGTACTTAAGCCAGAATCAAAGATTCGTGGCGTAACCGGACAGCACATCATGAGGAAGATTCTCTCAGAAGTGCCAGTACCTGTAATCCAATAATCGGCTAATCGCCGCCTGTGATTATGAACTCCTTAGGCTTCGCTTTGTCGGATGGGGTTGATGGAGTTTCTTCGACCGGCGAAGAATGTCCCTACGACTTGGTGGAGCGCTGACGACCCTTGGACGCTAAAGCCACGCTTTTCCACCATGATTTTACTAATCGTGGGACTGATTATTTTTGGAGCAGGGGATGCTGTCCTTATCTCAGCACGACTGGGGAATACTCCATGGACGGTTTTAGCTGAGGGAATTGCAAAAAATCTAGGATGGTCGATTGGAGAATCAACATTTTTTGTTAGTTTCATGGTCTTACTATTATGGATTCCATTGAGAGAAAAACCTGGAATTGGAACCATTTTGAATGCAATCTTAATCGCAGCAACTATCGAGTTTTTACTGCCTATTTTACCAACACCAGAGGCGTTTTCATTACAAATTATTCAGGTTCTTGTTGGTATAGTTCTGGTCGCTATTGGAAGCGGTCTATACCTCACCGCAAACCTAGGACCAGGTCCAAGAGACGGTACGATGACTGGTTTGACCAAAGTGACTGGAATTCCGATAGGAAGAATCCGTAGTGGGATAGAAATATTCGTTATCGCGATTGGATGGACCTTAGGGGGTAAGTTTGGTATTGGTACTATTCTATTCGCGATTCTTATCGGTCCGTGTGTCGCAATCTGTCTGAATATGGCAGGTAGGCTCGGTGAGCCAAGCGATGACTGATAGGCTGAAGGGTCAAGCCGAGCCGTATGGCTGGACCTGTGGTGATTGCAGTTGTCAATCATAAAGGAGGGTGTGGTAAGACTACCACCGCAGTCAATTTAGGTGCTGCCCTTGCTATGGGTAACGAGGAATTTGGAATTGAACCTCGCAAAATTCTGATGATTGATCTCGATCCAAAAGGAAACATTGCTACCACTTTTGGTGTCGATAAAAAATCACTCGGGGCGACTATGAATGAGTTATTCAAAGCTGGAATTGATGGTCCAGAAGTCAGGATTGAGGAATGTATCATCGGTCCAAAGCAACTTACAAAGTCGATGAAGGAAGCATTTGTTCGACAAAATCCAGAACGGAAAAGAGGGCCTCCAAAGGGATTGGAAATAGACAATCTCTGGTTACTTCCAGCGGATTTAGATTTGGCTGGAATTGAAATTGATTTAGCAACAAGAATTGGGCGAGAGAATCGTTTACAGAGAGCGATTCAAGGCGCAGTAGGCCATTTTGATGTAGTAATCATAGACACTCCAGCCTCACTAGGATTACTTACGGTGAACGCATTAGTTGCTTCAAATTGGGTCCTAATTCCTGTGCAGGCTGAATTCTATGCTCTGGAAAATATGAGTCAACTGATGAATACTGTAAGTGATGTACAACAAGCCGTGAATCCAAATCTAAGATTATTCGGAATTACATTGACTATGGTTCAGAGAAGTAAATTGTCAGGAACTGTTGCAGAACAGGCTCGCAAACATTTCGGAGACAGATTATTCGAGACTGAAATTCCTCGACTTGTAGCAATCGCCGAATCCCCTCTAGATGGAGCACCCATTGTTATCGGTCAGAAACCGAATAAGTCGAATCCAGGAAGTACTGCTTACTGGGAGTTGGCCCAAGAGGCGAGCAAACGTATCAATCGTATTCAGGAATCACCTTGAATCGCCCAAATTTCTTTGTATTGAGATTCTTTTAGGCACTGATAACAAAATATATCAGTTACCGTTGGACCTTTCCAAAGCACTTTGACGTGCCTCGACGAGTATTGATTCCCACTTTACCTTCAATTCAGATTCAAGCGCTTTCAGCATCTCCTTGATTTCCTTCTTTGAGAGATCCTCCCGCTTGGCGAATTGATTCTCCAATTTCTCAAACAACTGCTTCTCTCGCTCTTTACGAGTCTCGGCCAACTTTTGTTCCATCTCGACTTCTTTCTCTAATGCCATCTCTTGACGCTTGAGTAACAATGCTGCTTCCATTGTCTCTCGCTCTGCGGCAAACCAGCGGTCTAACTCGGCTAGAAGACCTGCTTCAGCTTCTTCTTCTAGTGATTTAAGTCGGACATCAACATCAGCAATCATACCCTTTTCGAGAGACTTAGTTTCACTAGCAAGTTGCTTTTCGAGTTCCTTCTCTCTCTCCTTTCGAGTCTTTGCTAATCTGTCTCGCATAGCAATTTCTTGCTCAAGCCGATATGATTCAACCTGACGATGGACCTTGGACTCAGATGCTTCCCTAAGGTCCATCTCAACCCGACGCTCCATCCTTTCCATATCTTGAGCCGCCTCTAATTCGAGGCGGTCATTGAGGAAGGCTTTGCGTCGCTCAAATTCAGTTTCCATCTCTCCCTTCAAGCGTTCTCGAAGTTTTCCAGTGTGTTCCTCTATCCTTCGGTCACGCTCTAGATCTAATTGTTCACGAAGCCGATTTTCTTCTCGACGTAGCCTGTGTAGCATTTCTTCTCTTAGAAGTCGCTCTTCTCGCTCAAGAGCCTCGGTTTCGAGACGTTCCATCTCGACTTCCAGTTCTGCCCTCATATCGGCTTCGATTCGATGTAATTCCTCTTCAAACAGGATATCATTGGCCTTGCGAAGGGCTCCTCGCATTCCTTCGACTCTTTCTCCCATTTCTGCGACTCGCCTTCTGCGCTCTCTTCGCATTGCTGAGCGTAACTTGCTCTCATCGTCCAAACGGTCACGAGCGCGGCCCAGTGTATCGATTGCAGAGGCAGCGGAACGGACATGGGCCTCTCTGAGAGCCGCTAATTCATCGACGCCTTCGGCGTCATTATCGGCAGGAGACTTGCTCTCGCTCAACTTCCCATCCCCATTTGGACGGTATCTGACCCCTATTTGAGAGCGCAGGGTCAGAAACAGCCGTAGGCTGCAATTTCGATAGGCTTGAGGAAATTGCCAGTTTCAATCAGAAAGTGACGTTAAATCCTGTCTCACAGGCTGGGCAAGTGAGTTGTCTCTTTCCGGGTTTAGGGCGTATTCGAAGTGTTCGATCACAGCCGGGACATTCTATCTCTACCTTGACCACTTTCTCAGTCAATGTGAAGCCACCAGAACAGGCGCCGCAGGTTAATTCGATTGGGCGCTCATCAGTGCCAGCGACTAGAATAGTGTGACAGTGAGGACAAGGTACCTTCTCCTCTTTGAGTGCGTCAATTGTTGGCTGATGGCTGACCTTGCATACAGCACCACAAACCTCGCACTCAATCTCGCCTAGCCCAGGCGGCAACATGTGCTCGCAGTGAGCGCATTCGGCGAGTGGAGGAGCGTGTTTCGACTCTATCTCGACCTTGTCCATTATTCCATGCTCCCAAGTTTCGGTTAATCAAGCGGTCGATGGTGGGCTTCCTTCTCCGCCGGAAAATAGCACCCCAAAGGCCTCGCGAATATCAAGCAGCAAATCTTTTGCTAGGTCGAGTAAAACACCGATTCTCCTTCCTCCCGCGCCAGCTACAAACATCCCATTGAGTATGATTAGGAACACACTGGCTTCGTGGATTGCTATTCCTGCTGCAATACTAGTGTTGATTCCGGCTAAAGCGGTGATGATTAGCACCAATGTAACCAGTACTGATACTGCAATATTGGCATTGACTACACGTCGAGTTCTCTTTGATAGTTGAATGAGATTTGCTAGGGCTCTAGGGTCTTCTCCTGGAATTAGAACATCTGCAGCGTCCAAATTTACCTGTTCTCCACTTCCCACCGCGACTCCAATATCTGCTGCAGCAAGCGCTCCAGAATCATTGAATCCATCTCCAGCCATCAGAGTACGACTCAGTTTTGCTCGCTCTGCAACCCATGAAGCCTTACCTTCAGGATCAACATTACCGCGACAAATTTCTGGATTAATTCCTAGTCTTTCTGCAAAGGCCTCCACCGATGCTTGCTCGTCGCCACTAAGTATCTCAACACTGATTCCCTGTTGCTGTAATTTCTCTACCATTTCGTGAACGCCTTCTCGCGCATCATCGTGGGCGAATGTGAATGCTGCAACCGCCTCGCCGTCAATCGCCAATACACTGGCTCCATAGCCAGCATGACGGCTATCTGCAAGAGCAGAATCGATTTCATATGGTATCTTGATACCCTCCGACATTAGCCAGTCAGCTCGGCCAAGAATAACAGATAATCCACGCATAGAGCCTCTAACTCCAGCATCGCCATCTTCGATTTCAGTAATTTTCGTAATCGCCTTACTACGCTCAGTTGCCGCCTCGATTATTGTAGTCGCGTACGGGTGATTGCTACGCTGTTCAAGTCCCGCAGCAATTCGTAGTGCACTCTCTTCTGTCTCATCACCGGCTACTGCGATTGAAACCAATCTAGGGCGGCCGCTGGTAAGTGTTCCAGTCTTGTCAAGAAGTGCTAACTCAATCCCAGCGGCTGCCTCAATCACATCTCCTCCACGGGCGACTAACCCTATTGCTGAGGCACTAGATAGGGCCGTAGCATGTGGAACAGGAGCCGCTAAAAGAAGCGAACATGGACATGATACAACCCATAGAACTAGCATTCCTACTATATCCCCAGTAATCGCTCCGTAAATTGCTGAGCCCACCAACACGAGCGGAACCCAAATGGCTGTGAATCTCTCGATTATTGTTTGAGTCCTTGTGGGTCGTTCTCGGTATTTCCTGACTAATTCAATTAGGTCGGCCAATCGAGTATCTTGGCCGGTCGCCTCTGCCTTTACATGCAGAGGACCGCGTGTAATTGTCAGACCGGCTTCAACAAATGAGCCAGAACTTACTGAAACTGGCATCGGTTCTCCAGTGAGTGGGGCTTTGTCGATTGCTCCTGTGCCATCGACCACGGTTCCATCAACTGGCACAACTTCTCCAGACCGAACCTCTACTATATCCCCGGGTTCTAAGGCGGCAACAGGAGTCCACTCATCATGATGTGGGTTGTCGATATTCTGACCTTCAGCCACCAATCTAGCCCGCCTTGGAAGTCTATCCAAGCCTCCTTGCATCGCTTCTCGGGCACGTACTAGGGCGCTCTCTTCCAAATGCCCTGCAAGAGCGACTAATCCTGTTACAATCAAAGCCTCAGGCCATTCCTTGAGGTATAGCGCACCAAGAACCGCTAAAGAGGTTAGAACTTGGAACCCTAATACTCGGTTTTGTATACTGGCGATTGCGGATTGAAACATAGGCATACCAGCGAATAAAATCCCCACACCAGTGATTGCAGCGGCAACCCACCAATGCATTTCTGCCATTTCAATTGCGAATACAGCGAACAATAGTGGAATTGTCATTACGGCACCAATCAATTGTACCTGGTCGGGCCGCAATCGCTTGTTTTTCGACTCTACAAGGGTATATTCTCCTAGTAATCTGCGTAGACCTTCTTCGGTCATTTCAGCAACCTTTAGCGAATCGGTGGGAACTCGTTGTAATTCGATTCGACCATCGTCGAGACTAGCGTTCAAAATTCCTGGAACCTCAAGCAAGGCATTTCGTAGACCCTTGCGATCGATTCCCA
Source organism: uncultured euryarchaeote (assembly GCA_937876055.1). Lineage (GTDB taxonomy): Archaea > Thermoplasmatota > Poseidoniia > Poseidoniales > Thalassarchaeaceae > MGIIb-O1. The sequence continues at coordinate 12,071 of CALEIW010000150.1, read as the reverse complement.
ACCGATTAGATACTTCGCCTGCTGTCTTTCCCTGAACTAAACGCCATTCAATATCGGGGGAGTGGCCGAGGCTGTCTAGAACTGATGAGACTCTTGAAATTCTTCCTCTAGCTAAATCAAGATTGACTCTAACGCTACCTTCTGTTGCCGAAACTACGACTTCAGTTGTTCCTGGTAATCGATTGACTGCACGGGTGGCCTTCATTGCACAATCCGGACAATCCATACCTCGTATTTGCCACTCGAATTGCTCAACTCCGTCGACTACTAATTCGGCTTCCATCAAGTCCGCAGAATCTGCTTCCTCTCCTGCAATTGGCCTAACTTCCTCAAGAGAGCCATCATCAAGAACCAATTCTTCTACAGATTCTGCTTTTGCAATTTTTTTCTTACCGGCACCAGAAATACTTGAACGAATTTTACTAACTCCTTCACCAAGCAATCCCTGTATACCAGAAATTGCACTGCCTAGTGAACCGATCGTGGCTGAATTATCGCTTCCTGATTGAACTTCAGATGGCTTCGGCGACTCAGGCTTTGCCTGAGTCGAATCATCGTCCTCATCATCTAAGATGAGAAACTCGTCCTCATTCACAATTGATGCAAGAGATGGAGACACATCAACCTGAGGGGAAGAAGACAACGCTTCGACGGTGGAATCATCAATGTTGAGCCAACCGAAACGACGTGGAATTACCCGAGTTGAGCAACTTCGAGATGATTATCTTCGATATTGACGGAACTTTACTAGATATCGAAGGCTTCCAAGAAGAATTAATTCCTCTAATTAGAAAAATCGAACAATTCGGATATACTATCTCACTTGCAAGTGGGAGAACTCTACCCAACGTTACTCCGATTCAGCAAAGCTTGGCTGTGTCCGGATTTGTAGTAGGAGAAAATGGGGGAATGGTGTGGGACACACATGCCGGATTTCCTATTCGCGCTCTTGCAGATGGAGAGCGGACACGTGAGGCCGCGAATTGGTTGGCCAGCCAAATAGATGGATTAGATCCTGCTGGAATCGAGTCAAACCGCTGGCGAGAAACCGAATGGTGTTTGAAAGAAGTTGATAATTACGAGGCCATTCGAGATGCAATAGCAGGCTCTCAGTATAACGAATTATCGATTGTGCCAACCGGATTTGCAATCCATATTTGCACTCCTGGGCTTGACAAAAGTACAGGTGTTGAATTTGCCTTGGAACAGAGAGGCATTGACCCATCTAAGGTTATCGCGGTGGGCGATGCAGCTAATGATATTCCAATGTTTGAGTTGTGTGGATTTGCAGTAGCGGTCAATAACGAACATGACGGAGTAGCTGAGGCTGCGGATATTATTACACAACAAAAAGGAACTTCTGGAACAATCGAATTCCTCAAGCAATTTATCCAAGCGGTTGAAATACCCTGAGTTGACCGAAGGTTTGTGTTACGTTGATTCCGATCTGATTATGGAACGAAAACAAGACGACATACTAGACTTGTTAGTTAGGTGCCTTGAAGCATGGCTAACTTGGCTAGAAGAAGACAACAAAAACTTAGCAGCCGAAATGGAAGAGAAGAAGTGGCGTACAGAAAACGAGGCTTTCTCTCTCAACGAATATACCTACAACTGGGAGTTCACAGAGAAGTGGGAATAAGTTGGTGCAGGCGGCAGGATTTGAACCTGCGAAGCACTACGCAGAGGATCTTGAGCCCTCCCCCTTTGACCACTCGGGTACACCTGCACAATATCGGAGGCGCAATACCCTCTTGATTCCAGCGGCTCGAACCGCACTCTATGTGGCCTCAGCAGCGAGTCTGACGGAATGGTTGATTTAGCGACTCGGCACGCTCCCATACGAACCGCTTCGGGAGTATGGAGGCAGAGGCTATGAGGTTAGGCAAAAACCAACTACAGGCGGTCGAAAAGGCCCTCTTTGAGGTGGCTCGAAAGCAGAAGTCATCTGCCGGCCCAGTAGAACTTCCATTACCGGACTTCTGGGCTTCTGTAGGCCAATTGACCGCGAGTTTGGAGGCCGAACTCTCTGAGACTGTTCAATCCGAAGGAATGACAGCAAAGGCGCAATTGCAAACTCGTAGGCTCGGCAATGTCAGAACATTGGTCACCGACCTAACACGTATCCGCTTGAACGCATTTACCCAGCACGCGGTTTTAGTCAATCTGATGAAAGGTGGAGGAGCAGAGGCCGCAGCCGCCTTGCAGCACCTCAGCGTAATCGATTGGGAGAGGCATGACCCTACCGAGAGGGCCTACTATCAGAGTCTGGGTCACTTGGTTGACAAATACAAGCACGATGTCGCTTGGAAAGAATTAGTCAACGGAAGTAACGGAGGAACTAACTCCGCTTCGCCTCCGGCACCTAGCCCAGATGCTTCTCTTACCGAGTTCACTGAACCTACTCCAGAACCAGAACTACAATCTCCACCTCCAGCACCTATGACCGAACCCAACGAAACTTGGGATGATCCAGAATTTGACGAGGAAGATCGGATTCGAGCAATGGATGGGTTCCCTGATCGAGCGACAGGTGCTGACCCTCATCCACCCGAAGAAATTAGTGTTTCAGATACCATTGGTGGAGATTTGATGAGAATTAGAATTTTACAAGATTTATCAGACCCAATAATCGCCGAAGATGGTTCGGAGATTACATTGGTCGAAGGCGATGTGGAGTCTTGTCCAAGCCTGATTGCAGAGACTCTAATCGCCGCTGGATTGGCAGTTGCTGCGCCACTCTGAACACGCGCCAATGATTATCCAGCGCCTTTCAACGAAGTCATACCTGCGGTGCATGGCCATGGGTAAGACGATTAGCAAAAATAGAGTCAAAGAATTACGCAAAACATTCGATGCTGACCCCTCAGCAAAATTAGCTCAAAACGCGGTCTCAAACAACGAATTGTTGGAAGTGGCTTTGGATAGAGATTTAGTTCAAGAAATTGATTTTTCATTCTCAATTAAATTGGACAAATGGAAGGTGACTCATCAAAAGAGAAGCGGTCGTTGTTGGCTATTCGCCACACTGAACTTATTTCGGCCAAGCACAATGAAGAAGATGAATGTGAAAAATTTCGAGTTTAGTCAGGCTCACATTCACTTCTGGGACAAATTTGAGCGGGCCAACCACTTCTATGAAGCGATTATTGAGACCGCCGAACGCCCTGTCGATGATCGCACAATCGGTTTCCTACTAGGTGACCCAATAGGAGATGGTGGGCAATGGAATATGGCGATGAATCTGATTAGAAAGCACGGACTAGTTCCAAAATCGGCTTATCCTGAATCTCGATCTTCATCCAGTACTCGCTACATGAATGCAAATCTCAAGGACATATTGAGAACTGGAGCTTGTGAGATTCGTGAAATCCTCGATTCCGGTGGTAGTACTGCAGAGGCTCGTGCGCACAAAGATTCGCGGCTTGCAGACATCTGGAGAATTCTTTGCATCCACCTGGGAACTCCGCCAGAAAAGTTCGATTGGCAATGGGAGGACAAAGACGGCAAGTTGCATCGTAGAGGAACAATGACTCCTCAAGAATTCGCGAAAGATTTCGTTGAAATCGATTGGGAAGACTATGTTTGCATCGTAAACGATCCAAGGAACGAATACTACCAAACCTACACTGTTGACTATTTGCAAAATGTTGCTGGAGGACCACCAGTGGTTTATCTGAATGTTCCAAGTGAGGAGATGAAAGGCATCACTCAGAGCCTATTGGAGGATGGATTACCTGTTTGGATGGGGTGTGATGTAGGGAAGCAAATGCACCGAAAGAGAGGTCTTTGGGACGCCAAGTTATTCGATTTCGGAGCCTTATACGGCGCTGAATTTGGCATGAATAAAGCCGACCGACTTAGGTATAGCCAGACTATGATGACGCACGCTATGCTGTTTACCGGTGTCGATGTAGTAGATGGGAAACCACGAAGGTGGCGTGTTGAAAATTCATGGGGAGCTGAGCAATCTGGCAGAAAGGGATTCTACACGATGAACGATTCATGGTATGACGAACACATGTTCGAGATTGCATGTCCAAGCAAATATCTCTCTGATGAGATGAAGGCCGGTATGATGACTGAACCAGTCGTGCTTCCAGCTTGGGACCCAATGGGGAGTCTAGCAAAAGACGAAGCGTTCCAGTGATGGAATCAACCTAGGTGCCTTAGAGACAACTCGATTGTAACCGAGTCAGGATAGTCTAGGCGCAGGACTCGGCGTAGTGCCTTTTCGTCCTTAGCAGCAGATGTCACAAGTTCCAGAAGTCGCTTGTGAATACGCATTTCCCAATGATCCCATGTTTCAGCGCCTTCGCCATCTGGGCTCTTGCGGCATGGAACTACCAATTTGCGAGTTGGGAGGGGAATTGGCCCGCGTAGGTCAACGCCTGTCTCGTCACAAATTGCCTTAATCTGCCCACATACCATGTCGACATCTTCGTGGTTTTCACCAGTCAGCTTGATTTTGGTGATAACGGCCATAGTACCCTCTCCGAGTCCTCAGCCTATGTTACCAAATTCACTTCTTGTCAATCTTCAAGCAAACGCCAGCAGCCACGGTCTTACCCATGTCACGGATAGCGAATCTTGACAACTCAGGGAATGTATCCATTTGCTCAATTGCCATTGGCTTTGTTGGAGCGAAGCGAACTAGAGCAGCGTCACCGGTCTTTAGGAACGGTGGGTTTGCTTCCTTAGTCTTGGAATTCTCTAGAAGTTCTACGAATCTAACTGCTACCTGAGCTGTGTGTGCGTGGAATACAGGAGTGTATCCTGCGCCAATTGCCTTTGGAATCTCCATAAGTTGGATCTGGCCAACAAATGTCTCATCGTGACGTACGAACATTGGCTCGTTGTCCGAGTAACCTGCTACGTCTCCTCTTCGGATGTCGTTAGCTGCTAGTCCACGAACGTTGAATCCAACGTTATCACCAGGCTCAGCCTTTGCGTGGCTGGTGTGGTGCATCTCAATGTCCTTTACTTCAGCAGACTTCTGGCTTGGGTTGAATACAACTGTCTTGCCTCTTTCTAGAACACCAGTCTCTACCTTACCGACTGGTACAGTTCCAATTCCGCTAATCTTGTAGACGTCTTGTACAGGTAGCCTGAGTGGCCTGTCAACAGGCTTTGGAGGCATCTGAATTCCGTCAATTGCTTCGAATAGGGTAGGACCCTTGTACCAAGGCATGTTGTCGGACTTGTTGAATAGATTCTCTCCATTGAAAGAGGAACAAGGAATCTTTGGTACATCATCCGGGTTAAATCCTGATAGCTTGAGTAGGTTATCTACCTCTGCGACTGTCTGATTGTACTTGTCCTCGGAGTAGTCTACACCACTGATGTCCATCTTGTTGACGTTAACAATCAGTTGCTTGACTCCCAGAACCTTTGCTAGGAAAGCGTGCTCACGAGTCTGCGCGTTAACACCGTCGTTAGCCGCACATAGTAGAACAGCGGCATCAGCCTGGCTGGTTCCTGTAATCATGTTCTTCACGAAGTCACGGTGCCCTGGAGCATCGATGATTGTGAAGTAATAGTTTGGAGTGAAAAGCTCCTTGTGCGCGACATCGATAGTGATACCACGCTCGCGCTCTTCCTTCAGACCATCCATAACGTAAGCAAGACCGAATCCAGCCTTTCCTGCCTCGGATGCTAACTGTTCGTTCTTCTCAATAATGTGTTCTTCGATGTGACCTGTGTCTAGCAGTAAACGTCCTACGGTTGTTGACTTTCCATGATCGACGTGCCCAATGAACACGATGTTTAGGTGCGGCTTGCTCTTATCTTCCCACTGTGAACCCATAATATCCACCTCTAAGTGTGGCCCGCCGACCAATGATGCCTATTTGAATCTCTCCCCATAGGGGAGGCGTCAATTCAACTGAATTTGAGGGTTAATTCTTCGTCGCAGTTCATCGATATTGCAATTCAATCATCAAACTCTTGACCTCTGTGTTGTGCGTTTTCTCATTCTGCAGGTCGACGGTCCAAGTGCCAGGATCAAATCCTCTTACTGTTGAGCCACCAATTACCAGCCAAACACAGCGGTCATCCGATTGACAATCACCGGCGTTTCGGTTATCATCACCAACGCCGGTAGTGTTTGCGACCTCTTCATCGGTCTCATTGAAGATGAATAGGTCGAGTTTATTCTCAGTATCAACCCCGCCAAATGGTTGGTCACCATCCTCTGCGGGGTAAGTTAGTTTGGTCCTAAGGTATCTAATCTTATTCTGTCCATCATTATCGTAGGTCACCGGGTAATCCCAAGTCATGATTACCGGATCCTGATATCTTCGGTCGATGACAAAGTCAGTCCAAGTCCCTCTGTAGTTAATGTAGAGAGTTGATTCGTCAGAGTCCGTTAGGCCATTGTTGTCTGTAACTTTCAACTTGATGTCCCATGAACCGGCCGGCATATCTTCGAGAGTAATGGTTTCTCCAGTCGCATCGACATCGTTCTCTGGATCGCCATCTTCATCGGAGTCGGTATCTAAGTCCAAATCCCATTCCCAAGACACTAGATATTCTTCTGCGTAACAATCCGAATTATCTGGATTACATCCTGCCCAAGAATCAGAACCATCTAGTGTAACTGAGGTTTCTACAGTAATGCTTCTGTCATCTTCTTCCTTATCCTCACACACCCATACTAGTACAAAGGAGCCTGCTGGTGCATCCTCACCATCACAATCATCGTCCTTTGCAGTAGTTATCTCTGCTTTTGGTTCCCTAGCTGAGGAGTCGATTACAGAAATTGTGTCACTTACAGATGTCTCGTAATTTCCATCGCTTACGGTTAGAGTTACCATATATTCTCCCGCTTGTGAATAGGAGTGGCTGGTTGTTAGGCCGTCGCCGAGGTCTCCATCGCCGAAATCCCATGTGAAGGTTAGAGCATCTGCGTCTGGGTCAGAAGAGCCTACTGCGCTGAAGGTAACCGAATCACCAGCTCGCACTGACCCGTCAGGATCAATACTCATTTTTGCACTTGGAGCTCCATTCAAACTGAAGGTCTCCAAACATCCTGCAAATGCCGCGCTGAGCAATAGTAATACGACCATCGGGGCCAATCCACCCGCTCCTCTCATAGCCATGGGTGTGATGGTGGTCGTCATCAACCCTACGGATTCCCGTAATCCCTAGAAATCAAAGAGAGTTTGTTGTCTAGTGCCTTGCAGTAATTCTTTCTCGTTCCATCCAAAGGCTTCGGTAATTCTACCTAGTGCAGTTGCCAATCGCTTAGCGTAGAACTCTGGATCGTACTCGGGAGATTCTACGCCTAATTCATCTACCATCCAAGCTTGAACTGTCATAGGCGATGTTTTCCCGTTGGTTACTATCCAACCTACTTTCATGCCAGGTGTGAACCCAAGTCCCGCCTCTATTCTTTGTCTAGCCGCGCGCACGTAAGGTAGGGAATCTGGATTCTTGTAGGTCTTATGGAAATCCACAGTTCCATCCCTCCTTAGACTTCCTTTGCATGATCTAGAAATCACAAGGTCGGCCACTTCTACCCGTTTTGCCCTGATATCATCAATTACCGATTTTGACATCTCTACAGCAGACCATTCTTCGTTAGATAGAATCAATTCAAACATCTCGGTCATGGTGCTAGTAAGGAGGCGGAATGAATCCGTGCGACGGACCTCATAGCCTCGAATCAACATCTCTTCACGGGGCCAAACTACTCGGCCGACATAGCGCTTTTTTGCACCATGTGAAAAGAAGGCCGAGAGGGCGGTCTCAAATTCTAATTCAGCGCCTTCTTTGGTAAATCTATCAGCCAGTGAATTGCCAAAATCCAAAGTCTCTTTCCTAGCATTTTTCCAGTCTTCAAAGACCAAGGAGTTCTCCGGCGGTCGATTAATCGGTGAATCTGGCTGAACGGGTGCTTTGACAAAAATTGAGTCCGTGTCCGAATATACAACATCATGTCCGTCGGTCTCGACATTATTGATAATCGTGCGAATATTGTGTCGAGCCCATTCAGTAATACTCGCGCCCAAATCTGGATGGGTGAAACGGTAGAATGAGGAGGCGAATACTCCATAGAAAGAATTCATCAGAATCTTAACCGCATATTGTAATTGGTCGTGAAGGAAAGCGGCTTCTTCTTGACCAGATTCTCTAGCCTTTTTCAACTCGGATTTGTGATAATCCCGTTGCTCCATTAATTCACTCAACAAACGAGGCACTAAGCCTCGACGCTCATCTGAAGAAACGTATCGTGCTGTGCCTTCGGGAGATACATTGTGAGATTCTTCCTTGCTCTCATCTCTGACCAGAGTTGTTGAGCAAATATTCTGGGAAATCATGATTGATGGATACATCGATTTGAAATCGAGTACAGCCACCCATGGTTTGAGTCCTGGTTCGACTTCGTGGACATAGCCTCCCGCGATTTGGTCGCGGCGGCGTGGACCGGATTGAGTCATTGGAACAGCGATTTTTTCTTTATCTGCTAAGCGAATGACCAGTGAGTCAATCCATTGACTGGTGGTTCCGGCTGCGGCGGTCTCAACCGTAGTGTTTGCAACCGCCGCTAGGGCTTCTTTACGCGCTACCGATTGTAAGTGACCGAGTATATCGAGAGGAAGATGGGTATCTCTGACACAATATTCCATGACTTCGTCTGGTCTAGCAGCCCATTCCTCATCCATTTTGCTTGCATCGATGTCGAGTTTTTGTTTATCTTCAGACTCTGGCCACAACATGTTTGCAACAAAGCGAAGAGATTCTCTCTCAGGACGGAGGGTTTGGCGAACCTGCCACCAAGCATCCATTGGTATTCGACCAGTTAATCGCCAAACTCGATTTCTAGCTCGGTCTGGGCTAAGCCGCTTTGATTCACTCTCAATCGCTGGAACTCTTCCCCAACCGCATAATGCAGCCTGTTCAAATTTTGACTTACCTGCATTTTCCTCAGCGCGTTCAATAATCCTAGGTAGATCGAAATTATCAATATTATATCCAGTGATGAAATCTGGATCTTCATCTCGAACAAGTCTGGTCATACCTTCCAAAATCTCTTTTTCTGAACCGCGGAACTCGTGCTCGGTTCGAGATTCACCTCTTGCAATTATAACCGCTGCACAAAGTATTGTATTGTGTTGAACGCTTGTCTCTAGGTCTAATGAAAGAGTGACAAAGGGAGTCGGGAATGGGTCTGTGCGAGATAGATCTGCGATATTGCAGGCTACCACCATATCACACGGATATAGGCCAGAACCGCCGAAGTCGCGAATCTTCTCTGCGGCCTCGACCCTCTTGCCATCAAATTCACTGGCTAATTTAGAAGGTGCGCGAGGTCCTGCCCACAGAACCTCTCCACCGCTTGCGATATGGGGCCCTAGGTCTAAGTCCAACAATAAGCGCTGAACAAAGAGAATGTCTGCGCTGGAAACTTCCCATTCTGCCTCGAGTCGTTTCCTTAGCCTCGGAACTACATATGGCTGTTCAACTTCGACTCTATAATGCGGCTTTACTCCAAATGGAGTCCACTTGTCAATCGGCTCTGCGATTGATACAACCTCATCCATCTCCTGAACGATTTCGAGATGGTCTTTCAAATCCCTATCTCGGCCTGCTTTACCGGAGGGAGCAATCTCTAGGAATGGACTTAGGCCATCTACTAGCAGTACCACGGAATGGCCTTCTCGAGCACGACACCATAACTCGACAACTGTGCGCGGCGGTGTAGAAGCCACCGCTTGATAAGAACCAGAGACGATACAAACCTCTCCATCCCATCGCATTGTGACACCTTGCTCAGAGGGAAATAGAGTAAGCAATCAACCCTTGTGTGGTGGCTTGGAACGACAGTTTGAGGTGATTTGTTAGAAATTGTTGAAAGCCGAGTCGTCCCCCTCTACATCGGATGGTGAGCCAATGATGGAGGAGACCGAGTCTGACGACGAGCCTTCTATTGATTGGGACAGCCTTACTTTCAGCTTCACCGAAACTGACAGGATGTATATTGCAACCTGCAAACAAGGAGAGGAATGGGAACCTGGGGTTATGCAAGATTTCCAAGATCTCTCGCTATCACCCGCTGCTGGAGTAATTAACTACGGACAGGGATTATTCGAAGGAATGAAGGCTAGAAGAGCCGAAGATGGTAGAGTTCTATTATTCCGTCCAGAATTGAATGCTAGGCGCGCTCAAGATGGTTGTAAGCGACTAGGAATGCCTGTCGTGCCGGAAGAAATGTTCCTCGATGCTGTTCACCTCGTTGTCCAAGAGAATCTCAGATGGCTACCACCTAATGGCCGAGGAGAATTATACATCAGGCCACTCGTGTTTGGAAGTGGCCCAATCCTCGGAGTAGCACCAGCACCAGAATACACATTCTTGGTCTACGTGGTTCCGGTTGGACCATACTTCAAAGGAGGATTGAATCCGATTTCGCTCAAGGTATCAGACGAATATCATAGAGCCGCACCAGGTGGCTCTGGAGGAGTAAAGGCAATCGGAAACTATGCACCCGGAATGATGCCTTCAAAGAACGCAAAAGCCGATGGATATGCTGAGATTATCTATCTTGACGCAGTCAACCATCGCTATGTCGAAGAAGTTGGAGCGGCCAATTTCTTTTGTATCAAAGACAAAGTCCTCTACACTCCAGAGTTAACCGGAACTATCCTTCCCGGAATTACTCGCCTATCGGTAATTGAATTGGCTCGAAGTCTCGGCTACCAAGTTCTCGAGACCAAAGTGGATATCGATTTTGCAATGGATTCCGATGAAGCATTTTGTGCAGGGACCGCTGCTGTTATCTCCCCTATTGGTTCAATTGAACACGGTGGTAGTATCGCAACATATTGTGACGGAGAAGTTGGTGCTGTCACAAAGCAACTCTACGATGCTCTAACTTCAATTCAAGAAGGCCGCGCTGCAGACACCTTTGGTTGGACGCCTTCAGTCTAGGAAATATCCTCAGGTTGATTTACACAACCGGCGAGTCCATGCTTCAAACGTTTGTCTATCAATATTCTTTTTATCCTCATCTCGACGTAATGAATTTCGCATTGGAATTGACATCCTATGATTGCCAATGAAAGATTCTGAGTGTCTTGAAATAAAGTCCCAGTATAGATTTGTGATTGGACAGTTTTTCTTTGGATCATATTGACATTCTTTGCAATAATCGCTCATTCTATTGATGTATGCGGCGCCAGAGATGTACGGTTTTGTCATCATCGATTCTCCTAGAGCGAAAGTACCCATCCCCAAGACATTAGGCTCAACTACCCAGTCATAGGCATCAATGAATGCGGCATGGAACCAATCAGTCAATTGTCGCGGATTAACGTCTAGTAGTGAGGCAATGTTTCCCAAAACCATCAAGCGAGGGATGTGATGAGTCCAACCATCTTCAATTACAGATTCTACAACTGTATCCAGACAATTAAACCCGGAATCTGCATTCCAGTAAGCCATTGGTAGATTATTTTCTTGAGTTAAGTGATTAGGATGTCTATTTTTCCCAGGATGGGGGTCGGAAGACCCTCCGCCGTACCACATTGCATCTCTAACCTGAGTTAATGTCCGATTGACTGAGATATTCTCGAATCCATCAGTAATGTCATGAACATGTTTCACATATTCTCTCCAAATTAGTTGTCGTACGAATCCTTCAGTACTGTTCATTGGAGCTGGTGTTCTCAAGACTGATTCAAGCAAATTTGCGGGCATAATCCTGTGTATATTTACCAATGAAGCCAATCTGCTATGGAAAAGACCCTTACTTTGTGTTGACATTGCATCTTCATACGGGCCAAAATTAGGCAAATGTAGCATTGCAAAATCAAGCGCCTCTAGGGCTTGTGAATGATTTGTTGGAATTTTACTCAAATCTATTTTTCCGGGATTGTCGTTGAACGCTGTATTCACTAATTCCTCAACCTCTCTATCTAAGTCTGTAACCTCAAATGTAGGTTCTTCTGGTGCAATGGGTTGACCTTTCCACGACATACGATTCTCTGAATCAAAACTGTATTTACCCCCTACAGGAGCCTTACCATCCATCAGTATTCCAGTTTCTTTCCTGAATCTTCTGTAGAATT
>CALEIW010000149.1 GCA_937876055.1 uncultured euryarchaeote | reverse complement strand
TTCTTCGCCATGTCGTTCAACTCGGTGTGTCTTGCGGGGGCTACCCCACTTGCAAGTCGCCGACTAACCACCCCTATTTGAAGAAGACTACTCAGTTTTAATATTTTGAACAGCCGATTTACTTCGTTAAACTATTCAATAAGTATTGGTTAGCACTGCTTATGGGAGCACATCACTTGACAATGAGAGTGACGTCTAGTGGTTTAGAGGATGAAAATCTAATTGCTGATGCAATCTCATATCTTATTGGCGATTCTGATTTAGTAGAATTAGAAAAATCCAATTCATATCACGGTTCATCAATATTCTTGATAAGTGCAAAAACTAGAAAGAATAAAATTGCCTTGAAGACAATTTCAAAACTAGGAAAAGAAAATTTAGAAGCACTAAGATCAACGATTAAGCAAAGATTAGATGAAAATAATATTCTTCATTTTAGAATCGGGTTAGACGAATTAATTGACGGAGATTTGGTATTGGTCAATCCGGACAAGAAGTCTGTCAAATGCCAAGTTAAATTAGAGGTTTACCCTGGACAATCTGTCATTGAAGAGACCAAATCATTTCTAAATGAAGCTGTTTTACTGGCAAAATAATTTTTAACCGACCTATGAAATTTCACAAGGGATTAAGTATGGAGGGCTTTTACGCTAACCGAGGAGTAGAAAATGACCCATGTTGTAACATCCGGATGTGTAGACCACAAATACCAAGAATGTGTGGCAGTTTGCCCAGTAGAAGCATTTAGGGAAGCTGACACTTATCTAGTCATAGACCCAGACGAATGTATCGATTGTGGCGCTTGTATTCCTGAATGTCCTGTTGACGCTATTTTTGCAGATATCGATGTACCTGATGAAGAAGAGGCATGGATAGACAGGAATGCCGAAGAGTCGATTGATGCTGAAATTGCTGAAGGCGATTCACCGGTATTAGCAGACTAAATCCAACTAGGAGGGTTTCTATGTCAATGGTTGATTTGAATACATTAAGCAACGGTAGTGAGTTAGTAAAAAGAGGCTTCGCTAGAATGCAGCAAGGCGGAGTCATCATGGATGTTGTCAATCCTGAACAAGCCGCC
>CALEIW010000148.1 GCA_937876055.1 uncultured euryarchaeote | reverse complement strand
TAATCGTGTAGAAGAAATTCATCTTACCACGGTCCAAACCAATAATAGTGGCGAGGTGAAATTTCCAGAATGGAATCGTGCTGAATGGTCTGAGGAAGTTATCGAAAATTTGCAATCAGACTCCAATAACGAATACGACACTACATATTCCATCTGGACTAGGCGATAACATGAATTTTCGCGACTTGTTCGCAATCTTAGGCGGTTCATTTTACGTTTATGTAGGAGTATTGCATTTCACGGATACTGAATGGTTCGAACCAATTGTACCACCAATTCTTGGTTCAGCAGAATTTTGGGTTATAGCTAGTGGTGTAGTTGAAATTCTGGTTGGCATTATGCTGATTATCCCCTCAATTAGAGAGATAGGGGGTTTTGCCAGCGCTACTTTGTTGATTTGTCTATATCCAGCAAATCTGTACATGTGGGTTAATTCTGTCGAATTAGGAGATGGGGCGTCATTATCTCAGACTGGAAATTTGGTGAGGCTTGTATTGCAATTAGGTGGAATTTGGATTAGTCTCTGGATTGCAGAATATGAAATTGGGAAGGAAGGAAAAACTCACATTAAGCATATATAAATAATTCAGGGGCAAATTTAATCTCCTTCAGGAAATTTTCTAAATCGTGTTATTCATTCCCCTTCGTATTCTGTAACTCTAATCCCTAGGTTACCCCGTCGAGCCTTTCTTTGCATTATTTTATCCATTTTGGAGTGAAATTCAGATTCCAAATCAATGTGCATAGCAAGGGAGTGCCCAAGTATCAAAATCAACAAATCTGCTAATTCTTCGGATGCTTCTTCCTTCGGCTTTCCTTTGGTGATCGCGGCTGCAAACTCACCTAATTCCTCGACGGTTAGAGCCACACGGTACCCCATATCATGTCCATTATTCTCAGGGTTGGCGAAATCGTGTTTACTATGGAAAGCAGCAACCCTAGCCATCATGGTGGACCAAGAGCCATCGGGCTTAGAATTCCATTCAACTTCCTTCCAATCATCTACACTCAACAGTCGAGTCATACATCGTCCAGTAATTGGAGAACCATCAAACTGTCTAATGTTCTAGGATCTATCACCTGGTGGATTTCAAGGATAATACAGGAGAAAACATACTCATTCTTGAATATGCTTCATTTTGAAGTTCGGCACATAATTCTGCATCCGGTTGAGGGTTGTTATTTGGCAGACATTCCCTCTCATACTCCTTGTCTTTTTGACCCCACCAATCCATTCTATCCATCGCTTCGATGAAGAGGAAAATAGAGACTGAAAGTAGAATTAAAACCAACCTCTGGTCTTGGAAATTTATCCTTCAATAATTCGCTTGCAAGGCTTCGATACAATCTCTTACACGAGCACGTAGTGTTGCTGCCATAGCGTCGACTGCATGATGGTCGATTTCAGCCGAAGGGTCCCCGGGAGTTCTACCCGCTGCCCAATTTGAGGAACATGATATCGCTACATGAGGGATTCCTATTTCCGCAATTAATCGTGACTCAGGGCCAAGAGTCATTCCAACAACATCAGCTCCCAAACGAACTAGTGCATCAATTTCAGAAGGAGATTCAAATTGAGGTCCGACACACTGCGCTACTACTAGACTGCTTTGAGTATTTTCTTGAGTTTCTGATAAGGCATAGGAACAAATTTCACTGGCTTTCTTATCAAACATAGAAGTTCTATCCGCATGGATAGCATCATCATCATGAAATGTCCATGGCCGGGTTGCTAAATCTAATACATCACCAGCCACACCAATCATACCTGGTGGTAAATCTTCCAGCATCGTACCCACAGAATTGACACTGAGGACTAAATCTGGAGAAAATGACTTGACTGCATGAATATTCGCCCTGTGTTCTATTTCATGAGGGGGGGTTCTCGCTTCCCCTTCTCGGTGATGTCTGTCGATTAGGAGAACTTCCCCTAATTCAGTCTCAACCAATATTGTTGGAACCTGTCCCCATTTTGATTCTACTCGAATCTCAGTATGTTTTCGAGAACTATCGGACATCTCATGAGCGATATCAGACATTCCTGTTCCACTAATTACGGCTATCCGCACCAAATGCTCACCTCGGTTTGGAATGGGCTTGTGCGCCCATATTTTCCTCACTCTTGCAGACGGGAAATCAAATCTGCTTTCTTTCCTGAGACTGGTTTTCCAGCCTCCTTTAGAAGTACCTTAAGTTCTGACACCGTCATTGATTCGTAATCAACATCTGAGTCATCGGAAGATTCAGTATCCTCTTCTTGAGATTCTTCCACAGCTGCCTCTTCGACTCCCTCAGATGTTTCTTCTTGCTCGGCATCCAAATCAGTCTCTCCAACCTCTGAAAGATCAGCAGATGCTTCTGCTGCAGCCAAAACATCGACTTCGTCTACTTCAGCAGCTGCAGCGGCGGCCTTTTCCTCAGCATGTATTTCATCCAAGGTAGGACCATCTTCTACAACAACTCCGCTTTGTAATAACTGACTGCGTCTAATCATGACGGTTCTGACAGGCGTAACCTTGGAAACAGACTCTTTGATTGCTGCTTCCATCGTGCCATCAAGTAGTGATTTTTGCAATTGAATCCAAGTAGAACTAGCACCCATAGTCAGGATTGTTTCTCTAGCACTAGCTCTTATTGCTGATTTTTGACTAGACTTTACACGCGACCTTGAAATTAGTAGAGGCTTGAATCTGACGTAATATCCATCCTCAGTCACAACATCTACTGTATCGTCAATCTTTCCACGATGACGGCGGATTTGGCGGCGGATGTGGTCTTTAAGGACGGTGTGGCCGACAAATTCGGTAAGCGCATCTCCACCGACGGAGTCTGTTATTCGGAAAACTACCTTAACGTGCATCTTCGAAAAGTCGCCATCTAACTCATTTTGCATGATGTCATATGTTCGGCCAATTAGTTGTTCGGATTCCTCTGCGAGGGTCTCTCCAATGACTCTGAAGGACCAAGGATTACGAGGTGCTCGAATTGTGAACCAGCGCTTTGCCTTCCACTTGTCTCTCTGCTTGCGTGCCGCTGCCCTTGCTTTTGCGCCCTTTGCCATGAGAAACACCTCGTATCGGGGGCTACCCCGTATGCGGGCCGTGCGACCTGCCTCCAGTATTTGAATGAAAGCCCTAGAGTGCCATCAAGAGACAAGGGCGCAGCGTGGTCTTCAAGGAGTGATTGCTCGTGCCATTATCAATGAGTCTGCATAGCGTATCCTGGAGAATACACTGTAGCGCTGTAGACGATCTTGAAATTATTGAGTCGGCAATGAGTCAACTATCACCGGTAAAGACAGAGATAACTAGAGAGAAATCCAAGTCCTACCATGG
>CALEIW010000147.1 GCA_937876055.1 uncultured euryarchaeote | reverse complement strand
GAATCGAACTGCTGACATCCAAATTACGAGTTTGGCACTCTACCAACTGAGTTAAGCGAGGTCCGTTTCGCCCAAAGTGCACGGTTATTTAACCCTCATCTTGAAATTTGGTTTGAGAAATTTACGCCTGAAATCGCCTTCAAACTTGTTTGAGGAAGGGTCAGCGTTAATAATGATAGAAAGAGCGTTCTCAATCCGGAGGCGTATTGGATGGGGCCCGATATGAAGCATGGTGTGAACACACCTGTAAATTCGCTTTCTGATGTGATTAATTCGTTAGGCCAAGAGGCCATAGCACAAGGCGCGACCGCCTTGATGGACGAAGATATGGGCTCGTTTGGTGTCCCGAATCCTCGGATTCTTATCGTAGGTTGTGGAGGAAGTGGAAACAACACTCTCAATCGAATCACCCACCTAGGCGTTGAAGGCGCGATTACGGTTGCCATCAACACCGATAAGCAACATCTTGACCACACACGTTCGCTGCAAAAATTGCTGGTAGGACGTCATATCACACGCGGATTAGGAGCAGGTGGAGACCCAAGTACTGGAAGGAGGTGTGCTGAAGCCGGTCGAGAGATGATTAAACGGATTGTTACCGGCTCAGACCTTGTTTTCATTGCCAGTGGGCTAGGCGGCGGTTCTGGAACTGGGATTTGTCCGATTGTAGCTGAAGAAGCAAAAGCGGCTGGGGCTTTGGTAGTAGGTATCGTCACAACACCTTTCCACGTGGAGCGACGACAAAGAATGTCTCGAGCACTTGAAGGGCTTGAGAGTTTGCGTCGAGTTGCCGATGCCGTACTGGTGTTGGATAATAATCGATTATTGCAATATGTTCCTAATTTACCTCTAGATGAGGCCTTTTCAATTATGGACCAATTGGTGGCCGAAATTGTGAAGGGCATCGTTGAAACTATTACCTTACCCAGCCTCATCAATCTGGATTTCTCAGACATACGCTCAATCATGTCAAATGGTGGAGTGACCATGATGTTGTATGGTGAGAGTGACCGTG
>CALEIW010000146.1 GCA_937876055.1 uncultured euryarchaeote | reverse complement strand
AAACTACCTACTTCACATTGTACTTGTTCGGTCGCACCAAAATCTTCCACGAAATTTCCTCTATCTGCTTCAAGACATGATGATTGACCAGTATTTGGCTGGTAAGTACCTGGGTTACAATTCTCAACTGTAGATGCCCCTGCCTGGGCGGAATATTTTCCTGCTGGAGAATCTACACATCCTGTTTGACCTGATTCCCACTGGTATGTTCCTGGCATGCATTCTGTTTGTGCTGTTGCAGCATTATCGGATACATAATTACCTGGTGATGCTGCAATACAATCAACACTTCCAGTGGCTGGTTGATAGCTGCCTGGAGTACACGCCTCCTGTTGGGAGGCCCCCTCATAACTGACTATGTAGCCGGAATCGGCTAATTCACATGATGCGGCTCCGGCGGAAGAGTAACTTCCAGGAAGGCAAATTTCCTGAGTCGTGGAGCCTTCGCTTTCTGAATAGTAGCCAGGACTGGCTTCGGTACATAGTGAACTTGCAGCGTTTTTACTGTAAGTCCCTGGAGTACACATTTCTTGAGTTGTTGAACCCTCTGACTGAACAAAGTATCCCGGCTCTGCCGCGATACAAGCATCACTTCCTGGGGCTGGTTGGTAGTATCCTAATTCGCAAGGAACCATTGAATTTGAGCCTGCATCCGAGTAATGTCCTGCATCTACTACTAGGCAGGAAGTTTGTCCAGAATTTGGTTGATATTCTCCAGGAGAACACGGCTCTTGGCTGGTCGCTGCAATACTGTTGACATAATGTCCGGGGGAGGCTAATTTGCATTCACTGAGTCCAAATACATCTGCATAAGTTCCAACTTGGCATTCTTCTTCTCCAATGGAGCCTTCTTGGCTTACTTGATTTCCTGGTCTGGCTTCGTAGCAAGATGCTAGGCCATATCCTGGCTGATAGGTGCCTGGTGGACAAATTGTTTGATCTACCTGCCCTTCGATTGGCACATGATAACCTGGATCACTCGGTAAGCATGAACTTTGATTTGGTTGAGGTTGGAATGTTCCAGGGATACATGGAATTTGGCTGGGGGTTCCTGGTGGCGCATAGTGCCCCGAATCAATACCCAAACATTCAGTTTGCCCTGAAAGTGGCTGTTGGCTTCCAGCAGGGCAGATAGTAGCAGAAAGTGAGGCATTTGTATCAACATAATATCCCGGAGACGCATCTATACAAGCAGGAGAGCCGAAATTAGGCTGGAAGGTGCCGGCTGGACAAGGAATTTGGAAATCTTTGTGCGGCATGTCTTGGTAATGTCCTGGATCAGTATCTATGCAACCAATTCCTAAGATGAAATAGGTCCCGGCACGACATGGAGGATCAAAGGGAGTGCTATCAAAAATTGAGGGGATTCCATCATTATCTGGATCTCTATCGTGAATTAAGGGATATTGCTGTGGGCCATTTTGGGTAGATGGGCCTAATTGTACTAGTTGTGGAGTATAATGATCGGAATTCGAACTTGAACCGACGCCTACTTGATAATTCCAGTTATCGCCCCAACAGTATAACTGTGAAGTGTTAGAAATTCCGCAACTGTTGATTTGTCCTGCGCTAATACTGGTGAAATAATAGCCTGAGGTCTGTACTTGTGTAGGGATTGCACCACCAACTCCGCCATCTCCTCTTTGACCATCGTTGTCCTTCCCCCAACACCAAGTAGAATTGTCATCCAGAATTGCACAACTGTGATCGTCTCCAACCTCTAATGTAACTGCAGTTCGATATTGAGGTAATGACACATATCTTGCGTTGTAATATTCTGTTGTGGAAGAAGAGGTGCCATCTCCAAATTCTCCATTGTCGTTGTAGCCCCAACAGCCTATACTACCATTGTCGAGAAGTACACAAGTGTGACTGTATCCCGCTCCAATTGCCACCACCTCGCGCTGGGTTGTCTGAACATTAACAGCATAAGGAACTGCGCTTGTACCTATATGCTGATGATTACCAAGCTTACCGTAGTCATTGTGCCCCCAACACATTGGATTGCCATCAACAATTGCACAATTATGGTTTCTTCCCGATGTAATTGCTGTCACATTCTGAATTTCATTTCCGTTTATATCGACGACGTAAACCGGTTGATCTTGATCGGCTAGAGTACTATCTCCAAGTTGTCCTAAGTTATTTCTTCCCCAACAAGCAACACGGCCTCCTATAGCTCTTGCAGCATCTTGCACCGGAGAAGAGGATGCTTCCTCTACGATTGCACAGCTAAAGTCAAGACCGCCATCTATTGCACGTATTTCCATTTGGCTAGAATTATGTAAAACGGTAACTGGACTGGGGTACTGGACTGCACCGGATACTGAGATGTTACCTGTCTGTCCGTAATCGTTTTCGCCCCAACACTTCAATGTCCCGTCTGTTTCAATCGCACAATTGTGATGACCTCCTGCTCCAATTGATACCGCTAAATCAGTGCCTTCTGAGTGCCCGCCGACATATTCTACAACTCTCGGTAATCCAGCACTAGAGAACTGACCTGTCGTAGAATTTCCAAGTTGGTAATCGCTATTGGACCCCCAACATCTTACTGTGTTATCAGTAGTAACTGCACAGACGTGATTCATACCAATATCAACCGAATCGTATGTGTAAATTGACCCTGATTGCGACCCTGGCCAGTACG
>CALEIW010000145.1 GCA_937876055.1 uncultured euryarchaeote | reverse complement strand
ATTAATTCGAACGGATTATTGGCCAAACCCTCCATTTGGTAAAAGAAGAAAGGCATCAATGTGAAAGGCAATGCGAATAAGAATATGACCGCCCCCATAAAAATTTCTCCTATTCTACCTTCCTGATTTAGACCCATGCGGCCTTTCATTTCCTTTCTTATATCTAGAGGCACCATGGTACAGGTTAATGCAATATGCTCTCTCATTCCCTTTTCCACAACCGACTCGTGACAGTGGGGACATACTACCACTTTAGTTTTAGACACAAACAATCTAAACAACCATAGAATATTAATTATGTCATACTTCTCTGACCCTCGGTGAAAACATAACGTTGGCCGAATATTGCATCAGTGTAATGTTGATCCGTCCGCGGCCTACTGGGTACCGAGTTGTTCATTGTCAATAGATAGGGTGTCTAACCGAACCCAATCAATCTTTGATGGTCAATTGATACGGAGTCTATACTGCAAAAATCTCCTTGGAACTATGTCACAATTAAAAAAACCAGTCACTTAGGTCGCTCATGGACACATTTTTTCTTCTTGTCCACATCGCCTTTGGTAGCGTAGCATTGCTAACTGCAGCCCTTGCTTTTCTCACTGAAAAAGGCCCAAAATTTCATGCAAAGGTTGGGAGAATCTACGCTCTTGCCATGATTGGTGTTGGGTTGACAGCAGGGGCCTTGTGGTGGCTGGGAAGCACTGATTTCCTTCTTTTCATTGCGTTCTTTTCCACTTACATGGTCCTCATGGGTTGGAGGCTAGGGCAGAATCGAAAAGGTTCAGTCGGCAACATCGATCAAGCGCTTGTTGGGTTGGGAATCATCGGCACATTGGGTCTTCTGTTCATTTCTCTAGATATTGCATTCTGGGATGAAGGGGCCAGTTTTGCAATCGTCCCTCTCGTGTTTTCGTTTATCTGTGGTTCATTGACTTATTTCCAACGCCTTTCATTGAAGAGTGGCAAAGCCCCACGCGGGAAAGAGAGAATTCGACTTCACGGTATCTTCATGGGTGCTGGAACCATTTCGACTGTGACCGCCTTCTCGCTCACGGCCATTGGCGGTGGGATTGTGGTCTGGCTTCTACCTACGGCCATCGGCAGCGCGCTGATCACTTACAACTTGGGCGGGCTTCGAAGCGGCAGTGTGCAAATTCCGAGCAATTCAGAATCTGCATAAACCCCTTACGATACTCTTCGATGAAACGACTGTCGCTTC
>CALEIW010000144.1 GCA_937876055.1 uncultured euryarchaeote | reverse complement strand
TCAGGGAAATCAAAGTAATCGTAATTCAAACCATCAGTAGAAATCTGGCCACCAAGATTTGCAACTTGGTGCCAGAAATTAGAAATTACCAAAGTGCCATATTCACCATTACCATACACACCGCCATTGATTGGACCTATGATTTCTACCTGCCAAGACCTATCGTAGAATGGTTCAGGAGTACGATTGAAGCACCACATCCATTCCTCGTCCTCTGCGTCGTATAGGAAGGCATAGAATTGGTCCGCTCCACTACTACTCGGATACGGGAACCAACCCATGGATATCAGGTCACCATTTGTTGCTTGGACAATACTTCCCTCTCCAAGTCCTTCTTGGCCTGGTACGGTCGGCTTAGGTTCCCTACAGCCAATTTGTGAAAAGATGCCAGGTCGATATTCTTGCCAAGTATGCCCTCTGTCTTCAGACCAAGTAGGATATTCTCCTCCGAAATTAAGAATCCAACCTTCCTTGGTTGCCGCAAGATAGTGCTCACAGCAATTTCCTCCTTCTTCGTTTCCAAAGACTGCCCAACTAGAATTGCCCCATGATTGATTTGAGAATGGAGATGCGACTTCGAAAAACCTAGCATCCTCATGACCCATTGGATCATCGACGTATACCATGTCTTTATCCCAATCAGGGACTGGATCAATTGTGCTAGAAGATGAGCCCCCTGAGAGGCATCCTGCGAAAGACATGGTGATGACCATTAGGACCGCACAAGCCACCCTTCCGCTACGCTGCATGTCTAACGCTAGTGCTTCGCACTCGGTCAGTATTTCGGTGCTTCGCTTTCCTGATTTGAAGTATTCACAATCAAATTCTACCAATCGAATGCTGAACTAATCGGGGTTGGATTGAAGGGGTGTATTGACCCGTGCCTGTGCTATGCGTAGAGCCCTTGCCTTGGCCCTGCTGATGTTAATGATGACGATTACACCGATGCCAGCTTCGGCTCAAGGCACTGGAAATTCAATTGTAATCAATGAAATTCTAGTTTCTGTAAATAATGCAAATTATGGAGGTACTGATTGGAATGGAGATGGTTCAATGGGATCTTATAGCGATCAATATGTAGAGTTGTACAACCCTACTTCGGAAGCAATAGACATAGGAGGATGGTATCTAGATGACATCGCAGATGGCGGGTCTCCTGCCTGTAGCATCAAATGGAATACTATACTCGAACCAGGAGACTACATCACGTTCTTTCGTTCTTGGACACAAATTGAATTCGATTATTGGGATGGCGACACTATCCGAATCCTTGACGGTAATATGAATGAAATCGATTCTGTGAGTTACGAAGGAGAAGACTCTGATTGGGATGTCCCATATGGCTACGATACGGGTGGTAATTGGGCAAAACTTGCCGATGGCGCTCCAACTCCAGGAGGTGCTAATGATCAGCAATGGGTAGGTGTAGCAAACGTAGTGCAAGGTAACTGCTACCCACCTCAAGATCATATCCACCGAGGCGAATATATCCTAGAAGGACGAGTTGTAACTATGGAATCTTTCGATTCAATTATTGATGATGGACGTATTCTCGTCGTCGATGGAATGATTGAGGCTGTTTGGAGTGCCTCCGACCCTGCGCCTTCGGCTGCAGAGGGTGTAGTGTCAATTCCAACTAGCGGCACAATATACCCCGGATTCATTGACCCTCACAATCATGCCAAATACAACATCATTCCACTATGGGATCACGGAACCAATGGCTGGGATAACCGCTACCAATGGCAGGCTGAAGACTCTTACCGCGATGCGAAGGATGTCGGTTGCTCGCTAACCGACCCTACAGCCCAAAGATTTGCAGAATTAAGGGCAATCGCTGGTGGAAATACAGCATTACAAGGAAGTTCAACATCCTACACTGACACATTCGAAACAATGTTGGCAAGAAACATAGAACTGTACAATTTCGGCAGTGATTACATCCACACAAAGGTCTCAGAACTAGCTTCTGATTATCAAGGGAATCACATCAAAGACGGAAACTCATCGGGGGAATTAGACGCCTGGTTCTTACACTTAGCAGAAGGTATTGACGAATCCAGCAGAGCTGAATTCGATATCTTGGTGCAAAATGAGTTGCTTGTGGGTGAGTTGGTAGTAATCCATGGAACAGGATTAACCCAAGCAGAATTCAATGCTCTCGGCAATGTGGGAGGAAGTCTTGCTTGGTCCCCTACCTCTAACCTAATCCTCTACGGAGAAACTACCGATATTGCAACAGCCAAAGCAGAGGGAGTCAACATAATGATTGGACCAGATTGGGCTCCTTCTGGTTCCAAGAGTTCTATGCACGAATTGAAGACTGCAGATTGGTGGGATGAGAATGTCCTCGGAGACATATTCACTGATTATGAATTGGTTCAAACAATTACAACCAATATTGTTGATGCGATTGGATGGGCTGAACACACAGGTCGAATCCAACCAGGTCTCGCCGCCGATCTAGTTGTCCTCGACACCTTCCACGCTGATCCATATCGTAACGTTGTAGAGGCAATTGATCCAGATGTACGACTTGTCGTGGTGGGTGGACTGGCCGTCTTCGGAGATGTTGACATAATGCAAGCAATGGATGATGAAATTCAAATTATTCAAGGAGAAGGATTTACCAAGGCCACTGACATAACCTATGATGGAGTTCCTGAAGCAACATTAACCGTTGACGAACTAATGACTTACTTGGAAAATTGTAACCAAGGTGCCCAAGTTCCGCTTGAGTATCTATTCACTCTCGGTGATGAGAGATACTTCGACGTCCTGAACCGCTCACAAACTTTCCAAAATGGAAGAACCATTGACTTGTGGTCTGATTATTACGATATTGAATTAGATGAAGATGGGCACAGAGTAGGAGGGACTGTTGGAGGTGCTGATCCAATAAACACGACAATCGACCCGAATAATGGTGGTAATGGAAATAATGGAGGCACG
>CALEIW010000143.1 GCA_937876055.1 uncultured euryarchaeote | reverse complement strand
TCAAACCGAACCTAACGATTCTTCTCATATTCCGCTGGACTCAGATGGCGACGGAATTTGCGATTTAGTAGACTTGGACGATGATGAAGATGGAGTCGAGGATTATCAAGATGTATTTCCTCTTAATCCAGAAGAATGGTCCGATAGCGATGAAGACGGTGTAGGGGATAACTCAGATGAGTTCCCCGCTGATGATTCGGAATGGGTCGACTCGGACGAGGATGGATATGGAGACAACTCCGATGCGTTTCCTAGCGACCCAACAGAATGGCTTGATAGCGACGGAGATAGAATAGGAGACAATACTGACGAGTTCCCTGAAGATGGGAGTGAATGGATTGATTCCGATTCGGATGGTGTTGGCGACAATGCTGACGATTTACCCTACGATGCAAACGAAACCAAAGATACTGATCGCGATGGTATTGGAGACAATACCGACATGTTTCCTACCGACCCATCTGAGTGGATAGATAGTGATGGAGATGGTTTCGGAGACAATTCCGATGTATTTCCGCAAGACCCGACTGAGTGGATAGATAGTGATGGAGATGGTTACGGTGATAATCGCGATTGGGCTCCATTCGATGCAGAGGTTTGGGATAAGCCTCCAGATTACAAATTCGTGTATATCGGGGTGATTGCGGTCGCTCTGATTGGGATTTTATCCTATACTACTAGGCGCCACTAAGCGGAATTCCATATCCGGATTCCGAACTATTATGAAGAAAAGGTCGGACCGCGCGGCATGCCTGGTGCATACGACCGAAGTCGGAAGGCCGCAGTCGTACGCCAGATATCCGCTAACTTCGACTCTGCTATATCCGATTTCTTTGGTACTAGGGCGCCTAACAGAGAGACAGCACAGGGCGCCCATGATGCATATGTTGCCGCCCTTCGTGCACACGGCACTGATGTGACCGTTCTACCTGGATTGGACGAACATCCAGATTGTTGTTTTGTCGAAGATACTGCTGTTATGGTCGATGGAAAGGCAATTATCCCGAACATGGGTCACCCCTCCAGAGAAGGAGAGCAAGTTGCGGTTGCTGAACATCTATCTTCGAGTGCTGAAATTATCAATATGCCAAAGGGCGCTAAACTCGATGGTGGCGATGTTGTATTCTTCGATGACCGCTACTTGATTGGAGTTTCAACTAGAACGAATCGGGAGGGTGCTGACTTTCTTGCAAGTCATGTACGAGAAGACGGTTTTGAGTGTGAGTTCATCAATATTCCAAGTTCGACTCTTCACCTTACAACCGTATGCTCATCGCCACGCCCTGGGATGATTATTGCCGCAGAAGGGCACCTTACTGCTTCTCAGTTAGAGCCTTTAGCTGAGGATGTCGTTTGGGTTCCAAATCGAGAAAGTTACGCTGCGAACACAATCGGCTACAAAGGCGATCGTGTGATTATTGCGGATGGATTTCCTGTAGTTCGTCAAACCATGCTAGATGAAGGATTCAAGATTACTAGTGTGGACATGAAAGAAATCATGCAAGCAGATGGTTCGTTGACATGTCTGTCAGTATTCAACGCCTGATTTTTACACAATCAAACAGGCGTCGGTTTCAACAACGGACCT
Source organism: uncultured euryarchaeote (assembly GCA_937876055.1). Lineage (GTDB taxonomy): Archaea > Thermoplasmatota > Poseidoniia > Poseidoniales > Thalassarchaeaceae > MGIIb-O1. Next base: position 280 of record CALEIW010000143.1, on the reverse strand, counting down.
ACGGTCCGTTGGCTATGCGCTCACGCGAGTTGGCGGCTTTCGGCATGGTTCTAATCCTGCTACTAACTCCAATCAGCGGATGCTTTGGAGGAGATGATTCTAGAGTTGATGCAGGAGATTTGCAGGTTGATACCGAATCTGTATCGGCTGGTTTCTTTCAGACTCTTGAGTTATCTGCTTCCAGCAAAATGTCGGTATTTCTTCCATTCTTAATCAAGGATCCAGCATCTGGATTTGTACAGAATTCTACTGTCTTTGATATCAATTCTGGAGATACAAT
>CALEIW010000142.1 GCA_937876055.1 uncultured euryarchaeote | reverse complement strand
GTTCGCAACTAATTGAGGATTTGATCGGCAGACCTATTTCAGAATCTACGCTTTCTTTGGTGGAAGAACTTACTAAATCCGATTTGGAGCTAATCTCATCTTCAGCAAGAAATCTTCTAGCTGAGCAATAAGTGCAATCAATCAGCAATCGCAGGTTGTCTCAATCTAGACAAAGGAACTGCGATTGGTGGAAGATGATCGGATAGACGGTGGCGACTTGTCTTTGGATTCATCAAATCACCAGAAAGTGCAGCATCGATTACATCTTGTTTGTTGATTGAATTGCGCCCACAATTAGGCCAAACGTCTAATTCGATAGATTCATCTTCCAAATAATCGATTAAAACACACGGCACACAGAGCAAACCAATCCTTTGTGCAACGTGATATCGATGATGGCCGTCAAGTATTGTTCCGGTTGTGCGATCTAGAAGAAGTGGCTTTGTGTAAGCGTTCCAGCGATGGGTAACTCGCTCTAATTGATCCACTTTTTTATGGATGATTTGTTCATGAGGTCGAAGGACCTCAAGTGGCACCAACTCGACTTCCATGGCCTTCGAAAACGGGCATTACAGATAGGCATAATGCCCGACGGGTTGATGTTTGGACCTCAAGGAGGCATGTCATGGGCGACCTATTGAGCCAACTCGCCGGTTCGGATAGGCGAGTCTTAGAACGGCTGTCTCAGCGTGGCCAGGCTTGGATTGTTGGTGGTTGGGTTAGAGATAGATTGCAGGGGTTAAATCCAACTGAAATGGATATTGCAACGGATTTACACCCCGATATAGTTAGTCAATTGTTTGACAAAACAATTCCAGTTGGGGCCGCATTTGGAACTATTTTGGTACTGGATGAAGGATCGGATAAATCTTGGGAAGTAACAACATTACGTTGTGACGGCACCTACGGAGATGGGCGTAGACCTGATAATGTAGAATTCGGTGATGATATAATCGAAGATTTAGCACGACGTGATTTCACAATTAATGCCATGGCTCTAGATCCTGTGACTGGGAAAATTATTGATGAATTTGGAGGATTGGATGACTTGAATGCCGCCACAATCCGTGCTGTCGGAAATTCTCATGATAGAATAAGGGAAGATGGTTTGAGAATAATGAGGGCATTTCGCTTCCTAGATTCGGGTGAATTAGGAACTAGAGTTTTGGATGAGGATTTACAAGTCGCAATAACAGAAAATCTACACATGCTCAGCAAGGTATCCTCAGAGCGTAAGTGGGCCGAGTTATCGCGAATTCTGCAAGGTATCAATAACAAAGAAGTGATACGGTTAATGGAGAGTTTCGGAGTCCTGAACCAAGTAATTCCTGAAACTAATTTTGCTAGAATTGAACGTTTTTCAGGCTCTTCCTTGGTTAATTTAGCGATTTTATGTTCTGAGGACAATAGAACTGGAATTGATCTTGCAAATCATCTCAAGCAAACTCTAAGGTTATCCAATGAAGAGGCTTCTACAATTCGGTTTTTACACGATTTACAAATTTCAGACCTAAGCCATGAAATTAGCTCACTTAGGCGATTTAACGCTGCCCTGTCTGACTCAATGAAGAAAGAAGTGATGGAATACTTCGGAGATATAGGGGCTGAGTTCGTTCAAGCATCTTCTGATGTTCAGCCAAATAGCGTGGGCAATAAACCATTGATTGATGGAGAGAAATTGATGCAGGTCACGGGCTTAGAAGCAGGTATCAGACTTGGGCGTCTTAAGGGATGGCTTCACAGGAGACAGATTGAGGAAAATCTGTCTGAAGTAGATGAAGTAATCTCGATGCTTGGCACAATTGATTGGGAAACTGAAGACCCTGAATCATGGTCTGCTTTGGCTTGGCCATGATCACAGTTCGTTTAGATATTCGATGTATTCATTTGCATCAAGGAACTGATCCTCATCGAATCCGTCGTGGGGCTTGACAATAAGGAACCACCCATCTCCGTAAGCATCGTCGTTTGCAAGGTCTGCATTGTCTTCGACCTCTCCATTAAGTTCGAGGACCTTGCAAGGGAATGGAGAATTGATCAACACTCTGTCAGATCCAGTACGGAGAGTAACGAGTAACTCTCCTATACCTATTTCATCACCAGCCGAGGGTGTTTCTGGCTTGGAGTCTTCCTCACCATCATCTCGTATTCCTGCAGTCCCTTCATCATCGAGGACAAATTCGGTTGTATCCTCAGGGTGAGGAAGGATAACACGAACCACATCACCGTAATCCGCGCGTAAGAATTCAGACATCCCTACCTTTACCGTACCGTCCTTTTCATCTAGCAATTGAAGCCAAAGATGTTCAAGTGTGTAACGGCGGTCATGAGCAACTCCAAATTCAAAGTAGTCCGAGTCAGACATGTTATTCTCCGATGGGCTCGCCAATAGTCTCTGATTTGAATCATTCGTTCCTCAAATAAGCGTGTTATCGTCGTTTACGATGTCTTAACAATGTGACCTTGCTCGGTAGTATTGGTAATCAAGATGGACTTCGCTGAAACGGAAGAGCAAAGCATGATTCGAGAGATGGTTAGGGACTTCGCAGAGGATGTTTTAGCACCTACATGCCTAGATCGTGATCGTAACCAAAAACCACCTTTGGATGAATGGAAAACATTCTGTGAGTATGGACTACAAGGTATCACTATACCAGAAGAATTTGGCGGCAATCCAATCGATGATATTTCAGAAGCAATAATCGTAGAAGAGTTGGCAAGAGTTGACCCCTCTTTCTCAGTCATGTTCTGTGTACATGTTGGACTTTGTTCAATGACTATTGCCCTGCACGGTAACGAGGATCAGAAGCAACGCTTCCTTCCCCGATTAGCTGCGGGTGAAATTGGTGCATATTCACTTTCCGAGGCGGGTGCAGGTACTGATGCAGCAGCATTAGGCTGCAGGGCAAAACTAAGTGATGATGGAAGTCACTATATCCTAAATGGTGAAAAAATGTGGGTTACAAATGGAGCATCTGCCGACATTTACGTGCTATTTGCGAAGGACGTTAATCATCCAGATTATGGAGTGAAAAAGCATGGGGGTACAACGGCATTCATTGTTGATTCAAGCATGGAAGGCTTCAGCGTTGGTAAGAAAGAGGACAAATTAGGAATTCGTTCCTCGGATACCTGTACTCTCTTACTTGAAGACTGTAAAGTGCCTGTTGAGAATGTATTGAAAGAAGCTGGAAAGGGCTTCCCTATCGCAATGAATGCACTGGATAACTCAAGGATTGGGATTGCAGCACAGGCACTAGGAATCGCTCAAGGCGCATACGAGTCCGCTCTAAACTACGCTCATCAACGAGAAGCCTTTGGTAAGCCAATCGCTCACCATCAGAGCATTGGAAACTACCTAGCCGATATGGCAACACAGACAGAAGCCGCCCGACACATGGTCTACAAGGCAGGATGGGCAAAACAACGACACTACGAAGAAGATGGCCCTAGGCATTCAATGGAAGCTAGTATGGCCAAGTTGTTTGCTGGCGATACCGCTATGTGGGTTTCAGAGAGGGCTGTACAAGTTCTCGGTGGATATGGGTATACCACAGATTTCCCGGTTGAGAGATTCTTCCGTGATGCCAAAATCACTCAGATTTACGAGGGAACTCAAGAAGTTCAAAGAATTGTAATCAACCGCTCCATCGCTCCGGAGTGATGGTATGTCTCATTACCCGATAGAGCAAATTCGCTCTCGATTTCCAGGCTTAACTCGGCGAGTTAATGGGCACCAAGCGATTTTCTTTGATGGTCCAGGTGGAAGTCAGACTCCGGAGTCCGTTGGAGAGGCCGTGAAACATTACCTTCTGCATCAGAATTCCAATGTTGGGATGTCATTTGCCACCTCGATAGAAACTGATGAATTAATTGAACATACAATGATTGCATGCGCTGATTTTCTCGGTTGTACTGACCATAGAGAGATTATTTTTGGCCAGAACATGACTAGTCTGACGATTCAATTAGCGAGTGCACTGAGTCGGACTTGGAGGCCTGAGGATGAAGTTGTGGTCACTCGCTCTGACCATGATGCAAATGTCCGACCTTGGGTATTAGCCGCCCAATGGTCAGGTGCTAAGTTAAGATGGATTGATATTGATCCCGCTGATTGTACTCACAATATCGATAGTATTGAAGAAAATATTAACGAAAATACCGTTATGGTTGCAATCGGTGCTGCCTCAAACTTCTCAGGTACGATAAATGACGTCAAAGGAATATGCTCGAAAGCTCATTCGTTTGGTGCAGAGGTATTCGTAGATGCAGTGCATTACGCACCTCACGCATTAATTGATGTACAGGAATTAGGTTGTGATTATCTCGCTTGTTCATCATACAAATTCTTCGGAACCCACCAAGGTATCCTTTGGGGTAAATACAACCGACTCGCTGAACTTCCTGTAGCAAAGTTACGCGTATCTTCCGAGGAGGTCCCATTTCGTTGGATGACAGGGACCCAAAGTCACGAATCTATGGCTGGCACTCTTGCCGCAATAGAGCATTTAGCATGGCTAGGCAGAAATATTTCTAATGATGATTTGAGTAGAAGAGAGGCTCTTAGTATAGCGTTTTCAGCAATTGAAGAATACGAAAGTCAATTGTGTTGGAACATGATTCAAGGCCTACAGGAAATAGATGGAGTGAAGATATGGGGAGTGACTGATCAATCTATGAAAAAACACAGAGCACCTACAGTTTCATTCACACATCCATCGATGACGGCTGAGCAAATTGGTGCGGCGTTGGCCGAGGAAGGAATTTTCGCTTGGGCAGGGAATTTCTATGCCCTCGAATTATCTGAAGCATTAGGATTGGAGCCTGAAGGTGCTCTTCGTGTTGGCCTATTGCATTACAACACGAAAGAGGAAGTTGATAGATTCATAAACGTCCTAGATGGAATACTAGGGTAAATCTATTCCACCCAACTATATTCACGTTGACCTTCAAGATTGCCTTCTCTGCCAATTCCAACTAATGCGAACTCCTTTGTTGGAGTAACTACAGAATCTTTCTGAGAACCACGGTGTAACCTTTCGTAAACATCCTTGTCTAGAGGTGTTCTTGAGGACAATCTTTCAAACAATGAAAAACGACTGGCAATTTCCTTCCATTGAGGTTGCACTATACCCTCGAATACCTTTGCTTTGGCTCCTGAACCATATCCACAAAGTCCTACTCTCTTGCCTTCCATGTCGGTTCCATCCAAATAATCTGATTCTACGGTTGACATCAAAGCCAAAAATATGGAACCAGTATACTGATTCCCAATTAGACTCGAAGCTCTTTGGGTCTTCTCGATTCTCCTATCGACGAATGCCTTGAATTCGTCGGTCTTGGAGATTAAACGCCGATAAGAATCATTGGCTTTCTCAAATTCCTCGAGACCTTCTACCGAATCCTCGTAGTCTTCGGGGAAAGGTTCTGGGCCAAGCTCAGCGACTATCTCTTCCCACATTGGAAGATGACGCCTATCGT
>CALEIW010000141.1 GCA_937876055.1 uncultured euryarchaeote | reverse complement strand
TTAATTCAGGTAAATGCTCAGAAAACTCACTTTCTCCCCTAACATCTTCGTCAGTAATTCCGTGCACCCGAGATGATTCAGGAGGTATAGAGCGACGAGGATTTACAAGAGAGGTTTTGTTGATATGAGAACCATCAACGTCACTACCAATCAATGCATATTGCACAATCCGGTCGCTTCGAGGACTCAATCCTGTGGTCTCTAGGTCGAAACCGAGAACCCTGTATCCGGTGAGCATACCTCCGACCATGACTTCACGGACGAAAGACCCTCCTTGAACTTCATTGGTAATCGGAATTATTCCGTCATACCTATTTGTGTCCCTTTACGCCATTTGTGTAATGGGGTTACAAGCCGGACGAGCCGTATCACTGTCGGTTCTACTCTTGTTTACCGCTTTGGCAGGATGCACCGGCTTGGCATCAACAACTCCGATTGCGGAAATAAGCGCAGATCAAACATCGATTAATCTCGGCGAATCAGTGAATTTTGATGCTAGATCTTCCAGCACACCATCGCCTACAATTATCGATGAGTATGTTTGGGACTTTGGTGATGGAGAACAGAAGACCACGTCCACCGGTATCGCTTTCCACACTTTCACTCAAGCTGGAAACCACGACGTTGAAGTTGTTGTTTTCAACGACCGTGGGGAAAGCGATAGAGCATCGATAACCATATTCGTAAATTCTCCACCAACCATCGTAATCGAGAAACCGGGCTATGTCCGTACAAATCAGACAGCTACCATTGATGCCTCAGCATCCTATGATTCCGAAGGCGGTGGTGTCGAATTCATTTGGGATCTAGACCTTGGATTTGACAGAAATGGTGACGGAGATCCAACGAACGATGCGGATTCCACTTCTTCTTCAATTCAAGTTATGTACACAAATTCTGGTAATCAAACCGGTTCGCTAACAGTTGTTGACGATAACGGGGCCACCAGCACAGAAATTTGGAGCTTAATGGTGGTAAGCAGAATGTTCAATGTGGTTTGGGAAGAACAACATGTGACTTACGAATGGTCAGGATATACCGAACAAGGCGAGAGTACAACACACCAACATATTCCCGGCCAAATAGGATCTCGAACTAATGGCGCGAGAATCATGCAGGTCAATGCAACTTTGGTTCTGGATCGAGATTTACTCCCAATTCAATGGCCGGAAGATAATTTCACACTCCGACTAAATATTCCAATGACTGGATGGAGTACGAGTTCTCAGACTTCCCATGATAATATTACACTAAATGCAACAGCGAGTATAGACAGGGGAGACTTGAATCCCTGGCCAGATAGCGGATACACGGTAAGCGCTGATAGTTCGGATAGCCTAGAACAATCTCTTCTCAACGAAGCTGGTGCGAGATTCGGGCAAGGCGAATGGATATGGGTAATTACAGCAGATGAATGCGACCCAGACATTCTAGTTGATGAAGTAGATCCGGACTCTGGAAATGACTGGACTCTAACCATAGATTACACCATACTTGTTCCAAGGGTCAGTGAAGTCACAGCATAATCTCTCATTTTCGATGGATAAGGCCTTTCAACCCAAAGCCATTGGAGGGCTTTGATGGTACGTTCAATCAAAGTCAAGAAGGCCTCGGTGAGAAACCGATTGATTGTCGATGTAGATGTCTTGATGAACGAACCAAACGATTTCGATTTCTCTCCTCGGGCCAGTATGGAAGGCAATAGTTTGAGCATTACGAACGCCGGCGATGAAGCGGGCGGCAGCATCGACCTGGATGACGACCAGATGATTGCAGCGGAAAGAGATCGCATGGTCGAATTAAGAGTAAAATTCTCAGTTGAGGGGATGCACGGAGTTCTCACTCATAAGACCAAGAATACTAGGATTGGACCTAATGCGAAGAAACTTGCCGAGCCTCGATGGAAGACAGTACTTCCTCTTTCAATGTGATTTGACCCACCGTCGGGGTTATACAGAAGTCGCCGGTCGAAAACTCGCTGGACCCATAGTGTAGCCTGGATATCACTGGGGCTTGCGGAGCCTCAAACCCGTGTTCGAATCGCGGTGGGTCCGCCATTACTACCGAATTGTGGCGACTTTTCTCAATACAACACTAAATAACGGAAATAATTCATGTCAATATATGCGAAGTGCAGCGTTCGCTCTAACTATTCTACTACTTTCTTGCAGTATTGTAGGATGTGCTTCAGACGATGAACCCGAAGCGTCCGAAGAGCAAATTTCAGATATTGAAAGGGAAGATGTGTGGGAAGAGACGAATGAATCTACGACAATCACGTTAGAGGATTGCGAAGGCAGAGGCGGAACATGGATTGAGGAAAGAGAAGAGTGTTCCTTTGATTCAGATAGACCAGAAGAAGAGACTGAGCGGCCTGAAGAAGAGACCGGACCAATCGCAGTTCCCCCATGTAACGTGACCGCTACAGAGGGTCTTAACTCAACAGCTAACCCCTCATCTTGGCCTGAGATTCAAGCTGGACAATGGCTCGCAGTCGACGGTTTGACAGATATTTCATACGCCTCGATAGAATTAGACAATGAGTCAGAAACTGTCGTCGATGAACGCCTTGATTACGAGTGTGGATATACATATTCTGTAAAAGTTCCAGCCGGATATAACGCCAGCAATGAATACCCTCTATTCCTATATCTTCACGGTCAATTACTAGATTCAGTCTTCTTCAATAACATGATGACAAATAATTTCCACATGCCTGATGATGACAAATACATCATAGTTCGACCGTCTAAATTAGAGGCTGATTGGGACCCAAAAAAGGCATTAGACGTGCTTGAAGATATCAAAGCCAACATGAATGTTGACGATGATAGAGTCTACCTAACCGGTTTGAGCATGGGTGGCCGAGGTACTTTCATTGTAGCAGCAGCGCTACCTGATTACTTCGCAGCAATAATGCCACTTACCCCTCACCATGAACCATATTCTTACCTCCCTTTAGCGGAAGAAATAGCACATTTACCGGTTTGGATGAGTCATGGAACAAATGACAGCACATCGTCCTATGATATGGCTGCACAAATGGCAGAGAATCTAACAAATTTAGGTGCGGAAATAGAATTCCAAACAGTAATTGGCGGAGAACACGGGGGTTGGTTTGCAATCTATTCCGATCCAGAAATAATGCAATGGATGCTTTCTCACACTAGGGGAGAGTGATTTTAGCTAATCTTTAGGTGGTATCATTTCCACTTCATTCTGATTATCTAAAAAGAAGTACAGCCCTCCAATTTGAACAAGTCCAGCAATTGAAAATATAAAGCAAGACAGAATCAAACCTAATCCGCCATAACAACAACCATCTGTCATTGCAATAGGTCCCGAAGTAGGATTGTCCTTATTGGTTGAAATTTCAACGATAGACGCTATTAGAATAATTCCTGAAATTAGTGCAAGAATTATTGCAGTAATTGTAGATACCTTAGCCTTGGTATTAGTCGGCATATTCATCTCTTTGACATCGATGGCGATACATGGCTTTTACTTCGAGTAGACGAATCGACTTCCCAATGGTCGATATGGCGAAGATAGTCTACTATCCACAATTTTGGGATCTAGCTCACAGATTTTATGAAGAATCTTGGGAGTATTCATGTGGAATGCATTACAATGAAATTTTGAGAGATCACAATATTGGATTTCCACTTGTTCACTCAGAAGCAAACTTCCGTCACCCATTAGCCTATGGTGACACAGTCGAATGTACAATTACAGTTCCCAAAATTGGGGAGACTTCAATCACTTGGAGAATTGAATTTAGAAATCAAGATGGAACTCTTTGTTGGTCTGCAGACCAAGTTACAGTATGTGTCGATATGACTGATGTGAAGAAGAAGATACCAGTTCCTGGCTGGATGAGAGAAGGCCTTTCAAAATTGACTCTCAACTAATCGATTCAAGGTTTCGGCCACTTCTTTCCAAGTGCGGTACGCAGGTCATCATCCATAGTCGCATTCCACCAATTTGCATCTCTCCAGATAGCATAGCGCCCTCTTATTCCTCGTAGATCGGCCCCATCAAGGCGACAGCGTTGAAAATTTGACAAATTCATTCGTGCCTTGACAAAAATCGCCCCACGCATATCTGCATCATCAAATGCAGCCTTCATCAGATTTGCACGCTTGAATGAAGCCTTCCGGAGATCAGCGCCTGACAAATCGGCACCTTCCAGGTCCGCTCCATCAAAGACCGCCCTGCGGAGGTTAGCTCCTGACAGGTCAATTCCACGAAGGTCTGCTCCAACATGAGAGGTGAAAGACCAATCCTTTGGTCCTTCTTCGATATCTTCGTCGCTCACGACGATAGCCTCTCGAGGTAGTCTCTACCAGCGTCTGTAAGTATCACAAATCGATTCTTATCAGTGCCTGATGGAAAGGTCAGCAAAGCCGGACGACCTCTAGATGAGGAATCTTCCAACATTCTGTTAATGTATAGTGAAACGTTCCACTTTTCTAATTCTTCTTCTGTCCAGCGCCCAGAATCCTCAATCAATTTCTTCACTTCTCGAGGAGGGGTATTATCTTCTTTCTCGACAGAACGGAGATAGTGAATCGCTGCTAGGATTACATCTCCCGTTTTGTAGATGTTACAATTGTCAATCATTCTTCTAAACGCTGAACCGCGCTCTGGGACTCCAGTTTCACTTAGGGATTGCCGTGCAGCGTCAATGGCATCTTGTCTGGCGGCTCGAATTTTGGATAGTGCAGAAGCCCATGTGTCCTGTTCCTTGAGTTTCAGCCATGAATCATTCACTTCACGAGCCGATCCGGTCAGGTCGACTTCCGTCGAACCGACTCTGATAATGATTCTTCCAATGTCGCCGTTATCTTCCTCAGACATACTACCAAGTCTTCGATAAACCACTAATTGATAAAATAATCCTCAAAATAATATCAGAAACACAAGTCCATACTGTTGGGTCCTTCTATATCACCTGCAACCGTTTGATTCAAGACTCCTCGACATCAGCCGGTGTTCGATGGCCACGCACGACAACTCGGGTTACCCTTTGGTTCTGCACTCTTCTGCAGACCCAACAACCCTTGGCGGAACGGCAATTTGTGGCTTTTCAACAGTCGGTTCGGTTGGAGTGATTGCGATGTCTCACATCATTCAGACACTCGACCTCGACCCTATGGGTACCGTCTTGCATCCGGAATTCCCAGCAATCGCTCTAATTCATGAATCGGTGCCAAAACATCCAGTGAGAGTCTATCAGGGCGATGGACTAGGGATATTTATTGCAGAGATCCAATTTCCTCCTCAAAATGATGTCCACTTTGGCGAGACCGTGCTAGAGTGGTTCACAAAGGGAGGCTTTGACAGATTGATTGTAATTGACGGAGTCGTCAGTAACGAATTGGGAATCAAAGAAGAAAGTGATCTGTGGGGGGTTTCCTCAACCGCAATAGGGCGAGATGCCCTCGATAACTCAAACATTCAGCGCATCCAACAAGGAATCGTTTCCGGAATCTCCGGCTACCTAATTGCTGAAGGTGAGCGCAGAGGCTTAGATGTCACCGCACTTCTAGCAGAATGTAATCCAATGTACCCAGATGCGCGAGCCGCATTATTAGCAATCGAGGGTGTTTGCAACTTGATAGATATGGAGATACCAGTCAAAGGACTTCTCGAGGACGCTCGCGCTATAGAAGAAAGAGTCCGTGAAGCATTTGAGCGAGCGCAAGCAAACGCTCTACCCGCACCCGAAGACCAAGACGATGACGATGAAGTCAGAATGGTATACTGATTACATTCAGTAAAACGGATTTGTGCCCGCTGCATGATCTGTTGAATCGATGACTTCGACAATCTCTGGAACCTTTTCCTTGATCATCACCTCAACGCCCTGCTTGAGAGTAACATCAGCCATGCCACAACCTTGACATCCGCCTCCAAAGGCGATTATTGCTTTATTTTCATCAACACCTACGAGTTCGACAACACCACCGTGGCTAGCAACCGCTGGATTGACCTCACTGTTGATTATTTCAGCGACTTTCTTAGACAGTTCATCAACCCACATCGGGTTGGGATTATCAAACGCGAATCCACCACCCATCAAGGTCTCCTTGAAGTCAAGAGTCGCACCGTCGAGATACTGAACACTCCTAGCTGCGATTCGAACTGTTATTCCATCAACCTCGTTGATGTAATCATCTTCAGAGCCCCCTTCAGCCCCAACGAACTGTAAATCATACTGGAAACCTTTCGGCCCCCTACCAACGATTTCAACACGTAAAGACAAATCTGCTTGGTCGGCCTGCTCGGCGAACGAGTCAAGCATTTCACGAGCTTTTGTCGTAATGGCCAGCATGTCCTTCGACCCTTTCAGACGCCCACCCGTCTTCAACCTGCGGGCGAGAAGATGGTAAACAAACTGAAACTAAAGCAGAAATCAACTCGCTAAGTCTCCTAACTCCATCAGCAAGCCTTTGAGACATTAGGTCTGAGCATAACTCATGGCGCAGGAGGAGGTCACCGACCGATTAGGTAGGCAACTGCGTGACCTGCGCATATCGGTAACCGACAGGTGCAACTTTCGTTGTCCATACTGTATGCCTCGAGAAAGATTTGGCGAGGACCATACTTTCCTTCCTAGACGGGCATTTCTTTCGTTTGATGAAATTGAAAAGGTTGTCAGGGCTTGTATTCCTCTAGGCTTGGATAAAGTCAGGTTAACTGGTGGAGAACCATTGCTAAGGCCCGATCTGTCTGACCTAGTAAGCCGTTTATCTGACCTAGGAATCGATATTGCCCTGACTACCAATGGTTCACTTCTTCGACGAAATGCTCAGGCTCTCGCTGAGGCTGGATTGAAAAGAGTAACAATCAGTCTAGACGCAATTGACGAAGAAGTACATCAGAAGATGAGCGATTCCTCAGTGACCGTATCTCAGATACTAGACGGAATAGAAGCCGCACGGGAAGTGGGCTTATCTCCAATCAAAGTGAATTGTGTAATTAGGAGAGGTGTAAATGAGGAACAAGCGACAAAATTGGTTAATCATTTCAAAGGCACAGGAGTGATTGTACGCTTCATAGAATTCATGGACGTAGGGCGTACGAATGGTTGGACACTAGGGGAAGTAATCCCTAGTAGGGACCTCCTAAATCATCTGCAAAAGGAGTTTGATTTGGTCCCGCTTGAATCAGAGCGATCCTCTGACGTAGCTGTACGTTGGGGACACTCTGATGGTTCAGGCGAAATAGGTTTGATTTCATCCGTCAGCGAACCATTCTGTGGAGATTGTGTCCGCGCTAGGATTTCTGCTGACGGGCGCCTGTTTACCTGCCTATTTGCCTCCGGAGGTCATGATCTAAGGGCACTAATCCACGATACAAATGGTGGCGGCCTAACCGCAGCGATTGCTGCGATATGGCAACGCCGTGCTGACCGATATTCCGAGTTGCGTTCAGAGGAAACCTCAGCGTTGCCAAGAATCGAAATGTCATACATTGGTGGATGAAATTTCTTTCAATGCGCCGACGATGTCACCCCAAGAAGCATCTGTTCTAATCGAAGGCTCTGCATAATGGGAAATCGCCGCACTGTGCCCCTTTTCTTGTAGTAATTCTACCATTCTTCTAGGGCTTGGCGGCGAGCCTTTTTCTTGCCAACTCGCCAATTCATCAACTGCTATCAAATGATGTCCAGATATCGCGGTTGCTTCTTCCGCGATATGCCGAATTGCTCGTAGAAGTCTTCGATTTTCCGCCTCAATATCCTTCTCAGACCAACCAGCTAAATCAGCCTCGTCAAAAGTTGGAGCGCACATTTCCAGAACTCTTTCTTGAGTCATAGATGCCATAGTTTCAGCATCACCCATTGGCCCAATCCACATTGGGCCCGATACCCTAGAATCCTCTCTAGAGACAGGGTGTGAAAGCGGAAGGAAACAACGAATTGGCAACACATCGGAATCTTCCGGCGGTAAGAATCCAGCTGAAATAGACGCCTCAACTTCATCTTTGGTAGGGGAGAAAATTCGCCAACCCAAAGACTCCTCGACATCATTCGCCCCCTGCATAACTTTCCTCACCCGAACGGAGACCCGAAGATGGTGCGAATCCCAAATGGAAAGAAGGGGTTCTATACTACGGTCATGACGTGCCGCCGCTCTTGCAACAGTTGCCATCAGAACCCGTAGCCCCGAGTCGTGCTTGAGCTTGTCAAGACGTACTCTGGCACCATATCTTCTCATCAGTGGATTCTTTGAAGAGCCACTCAGTGCAGCGGTATCAGTTGCACTAACCTCCAATACTCCGCGTCTAGCAAGGGCTTGGATTGCAGTATCTAAGAACGGAACCGGTGAGCCAAAAGGATCGATGTCAATCCAGTGCCAGCCTTGAGATAAAACACTGGTTCGCAGGTCACCTAAGAGAGGTAGTAATTCACCCTTTTCAGATGGAAACTCTGACTCGATCGCCATAGCCCAATCCAATGCATTTTGATCCATATCACCGACCGTTGCGATAAGACGGGATGATGCTTCATCGGGTAATTCGTTCAACCATCTTCTGGCCCTCAAACCAGAAGCGCTCAATCCGTCAAGAGCTCGAACTTTGGAATCTCCTAGGATTCCAGATTCAATAGCGTGTGCCATCAAGAGTACACTACGAGTTCTTGACCCCGCCATCGCCGGATTGTGAAAAACGAAGCCTACATTTTTCGAACTAGGGCCTTTTTTGTTCGAATCGGGTAGTTCGGTGACCCTTGTTAGGGTTCTTCCCTCCCTGTGAATAAGGCCCGGCCACCCAGGTGGTAGATTCTCTTCCACGACCATGCGAAACCACTCTCACACATTGGTTTGACTACTGTGGGGTGTGAATCAGTAGTGCTCGAAAATGATTTCAGAATCAGCGTGAGTTACCCAGTGACCATCATCGGTTACAACACCCACTATTCTTGAGCCCGATAGCCTCTCAGCAAGCCATTTTTCTACTATTTTAGAAACTCTTTCTGATACAGCTATACACATACCCATTCCCATGTTGAATACTTTATGCATTTCCAATTTTTCAACAGGTCCAGTTTCAGCCATCCAATTGAATTCGGGTGGAATCGGCAACGGATTGGAAATATGCCACCCTAGGCTATCGTGTAATCGCAATAGATTCGATAGCCCTCCACCTGTGATGTGTGCAATTGCCTTGATATCTTCAAAGGCACAAGGGCCCACTCCTTGGCGACACGCATCAATCAAATCGATGATTGGGTCAACATAGATTCTGGTAGGATTCAACAAGACTTCACCCAAGGTAGGGTTGGAACCGATCGCTCCTTCGATTTCTCTACCCGGATGGTCTGTATCGAATGGCGCAGTATCACTTAATGACAAGCCAGACTTGTCTACAATTGCTCTGAGTAATGTATAGCCATTCGAATGAACGCCACTGCTAGGAAGGCCGATTACGACATCTCCAGCCTCTAGATTTTCTCCTGTTATTGCCTCACCAGCCGGAAACCAACCTAGGGCTGTACCTGAGAGATCCAATTCAGTTACTATCCCAGGAAGTGTTGCCGTCTCGCCTCCAGCGAGAGTAATTCGCGCTCGACGGCATGCTTCTGCAAGTGACCCACCGATAATCGAATGAGTTTCGGGGTCGGTTTCCGGTACAGCGATGTAATCTACAAATGCCAAAGGTTCTGCTCCAACACACAATAGATCGTTAACATTCATCGCTACACAGTCAATACCTACTCCTTGGTATCTTCCAAGTTGATTCGCTAGTTGGAGCTTAGAACCAACTCCATCCGTTGCTAGTGCCAAACATGAATCCGCAAACTCGATGATTCCACCAAATCCACCAGGCAAGGGCACTGGTGCACCTCGAGTTCCAGGCTTTCTGACAGAACCAGTTAGAGAGCCTATCAGGCTGGCAATAGCAGCCCCTTCAGCATCGATATCGACCCCGCTGGTTGCGTAGTCCATCGGAATGTCATCCATAGTATAACCAATAGTTCAAGGTAGATGATTAAATCGGTATCCAAACTACCAATATTCGAAACTCAATTTTCTTATTGATTCTATATTGAATATATCGATACTTCGTTTGGACGAATTTTGTTATTTTTCTTAAAAATAGTAAAATAATCGGCGTAAAATCCCCAAAAAGGCGATTAGTGACCCATTTAAGAAAAACTACCGGAAATTGATTCTTTCGAATCCAATAAGAGAACTTCTATAACGGCCATATTACCACGACGAAGGGCTAAGGAGCGTAGACACGCTATGTTAGATAAGAAAATGATTGCAATGCTGATGACACTCAGTATGCTTGCGGCATCACTCGCAGGTTGTCTGGGTGGGGATGATTGGGAAGCGGATCCAGCGGACGATTTGTCCGCGGATATCGTTACTTCCGCATGGGACCCAATTATACCAAATTTGAACGACGGTGAGATGTGTGATGCCATTATCTCTGCCATGACAAAGACGGATGAGCGCGACCAAGTAGTCGACTTCACTCGCGGTTACTACACAAGTAGCCAAGGTGTAATCGGTGCTGCTGGTTCCGCGTCAATCTCGGACGTCTCAGAACTGAACGCGGCTGGTACAACCATCGCAGTACAATCTGGAACTACATCCGATCTTTATGCTCAGGAAAATTTGGGTATGGCCACAATTGTTGCTTACGATGATTTC